>CAXNFZ010000135.1:0-7579 GCA_964201495.1 Chloroflexota bacterium
AGAGAGAGTGAGTAACCTCTCAGCCACTCGTCTGCCCCTTGTCCACGAATTTCCCCACCCATTTCGGGTATGGAATCGTGTAATTCGAGGCAGACAACAGATTGGCTGGGGGTTGCACAAGTGATCATGTCGAATCGTTCCAAGAAAACCGATCTGCAAGCCGTTCAGTTGTCGCTTCTCAATATCACCGAAGAGCAGGCACAGGATCTGCACGACGTAAAGGTCACGATCGACGCCGAACTCGACGACGCATTCGACGGCTTCGTCGGCAACGAAGGCGCCGTGCAGCGTCTGCGTACGATGATCAAGGCAGCCAAGCTGCGCAGCGACATCAAGCTTAGTCGCGTCATCCTGCTCAGTGGTCCGGCCAGCGTTGGCAAAACCGAGCTCGCCGGCCGCGTCGCGCGCGTACTCAAATTGCCGTTCCTGATGGTCGACGGCACTTCGGTCAAAACTCGCGAACAGCTCGCCTCGATGATCGACGACACGATCGACGGCGGCGCGCTGAACCCGCAGTCGATGGGCAAAATCGGCGGAATACTCACAATTCGCCTGCCGCCCATGGTGATCTTCATCGACGAGTTTCACCTGGTGTCATCACCGCTGCAGGAAGCACTGCTTACCGTCACCGATGCCAACAATCGCACCATGATCGTCGAACGGCCCATCCGCCGCCGACTCAACGCCGAACATGTCACGTTCATCCTCGCGACGACGATGGAAAGCAAGGTGACGAACGCCCTGCTCACGCGCTGCGACAAGATGGAACTACGCCGCTACGATCGTGACGAAGTTGCGCTAATCGTGCAGCGTGCGCACACACACATCAATTTCGGGCTCTGCCAGATGATCGCCGACGCCTCGCGCTTCACACCCCGCGAAGCGCTGCAGATCGCGGTCAACATCAACGATGCCATCGCCGTCGCCGACTCGCATCAGACGATCGACGAAGTCGTGCGCGCCGTCATCCGCAGCCGCGGCAGCTACCTCAACGGCATCACCCAGCGCGATGTGACGCTGATGCGGCTCCTCGCCGACGCCGGCCGCCCGATGTCACTCACCGCCATCGTCGGCTCGTTGCATCTGAACACACCTTCAGAACTTACCGAGGTCATCGAACCCTATCTGCTCTATCGGCGCTGGATCGCCGTCACCAGCAAGGGCCGCGAAATCACGCGCGAAGGGCGCGAAATGCTGCGCTACATCGAAGAGTTCGAGCGGAGCCGGTGAGGGTGATCGGAGTCATAGTGGATAGTCATAGTAGATAGTGATAGTGGGTAACTACTCAGGCCATCCATTTTCCAACGCGAAACGCGCCATTCCTTCCCCCTTCGGGGGAAGGAATGGCGCGTTTCGCGGGAAATACTGATTTAGGCCTGAGTAGTTACGATAGTGGACAGTAGTGTCCCTGCCACTATCTGCTGTCACTCGCCGCTGCTTCCGAAATCCACTACCTTCACCAATTCGCCGTCGCGCAGCGCAGACTTGTGCGCAGCCACGCCGGCAGCGACGGTGCGCGCCGCCTGCCAGGCATTGACCAGCGGCGCCCGGCCTTCGACGCACGCGCGCACGAATTCGTGCACGAGATATGCATGCGAACCGCCGTGCCCGCCTAGGTCACCGGCCAGCTCGACCGGCAGCGGCTCCCGCCACGAACGCGGGTCGACGTGCTCGCTGCTCGTCCTGGTGATCCACCGGCCGACATACTCGTCGCTCGTGTCGCGCTCGAACGAGGCTGCAGTGCCGAGCACGCGCACGGCCCCCTCATGGCCAACATGACCGATGCGCCGCCCCTCGGTGATGCGCGCCACCGCGCCGTTGCTCATTCGAAACTGCGCGATTTCATTGCTGAACAAATTGCCGGTGCGGCTGTCCGTGCGCCAGAATTCGTCCCCGCGATGCGCGTATCCCATGCACGAAACTTCGGTCATATGCGCACCCATAATCGCGATCGGCGCTGCCGTCGAATGCGTCGGGTAATGCATCGGCACATCGCCGCCGATCGCGAGCACCTCGCGCTCGCTCAGCCCGGTGCGCGCCATCTGCACTTCGATCAGATTGCACGCCGGCAGCCAGGTGTCGTGCAGATACTCAGCCTCGCACATGACGAACGAACCGAAGTCGCCCGCAGCCGCCCGCGCACGGCAATACATCGTCTCCGGACGAAAATACGTCGTCTCGCCCATCATGTAATGCATGCCAGTCGAGCGACAGGCGTCGATCACGCGCCCGCACCACTCGATCGTCTCGTCGCCGCTGCCGCTCTCCGGCATGATCACCGGCACCGCTGAGTACGCATGCTTGCCCGACTGCATCACGCGAATCGCCTGCGGCGCGTGCAGCCACGGCTGGGTGAACAACGCGATCGCATCCAAATCACTGCGACAAATTGCATCCAGGTCGTCATACGTTTCACTCACGCCGAAGCGCTGCGCCGCACGCGCCAGTTTGCCCGCGTCCACGTCGCACAACGCCACACGCCCGACGTCCGGATGCTTCTGATACAGGTCGACAAAATGCACGCCGAACTGCCCCAGTCCGACGATGCCGATATTGAGTTTGCGATTCATGTGCATTCTTTTGGCAACGGCTCATTCCTGACCCGTCGCAGTTTTTCAAAACATCATCATTCCACCGGAAACGTTGACCGCTTGTCCGGTCATGTAGCGCGCATCCGGCGACGCGAGAAACGCCACTACGTCGGCGACTTCTTCCGGGCCGCCGAGCGCACCCATCGGGATGCGCGCCAGTCGCTCCGAGCGAATCTGCTCCGGCGGCTTGCCCGTCAGCTCAGCAAACGCGCCGTCGAGCTGATCCTGCATCGGCGTCGCAATCACGCCCGGGCACACGCAGTTCACTCGCACGCGCTGCTTCGCTCCCGCGTGCGCCAGCGTCTTCGTCATCGCGATCACCGCCGCCTTCGCCACGTTGTAAATCGGATGGTTCAGAGTCGAAGCCATCTTCCCAGCGATCGACGCGATGTTCACGATGCGACCAGCGCCGCGCGGCATCATGTAGCGCATCACCTCCTGGCTCATGAACCAGACCGCCCTGGCGTTCACAGACATGACGATGTCCCAGTGCTCTTCGGTGACGTCGAGCGGATCCGACGCGCGGTTGATGCCGGCGTTGTTCACCAGCAGATGCAAATCGCCGCTGCGCTCGACCGCGCGCGACACCAGCCGCGCACGATGCTCGGCGATCGTCACATCTGCCGCCTCCGCCCACGCCTCGCCGCCGGCCGCGATGATCGCATCGGCTGTCTCCTGAGCAGCTTCGGCGCGCAAATCGGCGGCAAGCACGCGATACCCGTCGCGCCCGAGCCGCAGCGCAATCGCGCGGCCGATTCCCTGCGCCGCTCCCGTCACGATCGCCGTCTGACCTGCGACGGGTGGTTCTTTCAAGTCGATTTTCATAGTGGATTTATCGTAACTATTCAGGCCCAAATCAGTGTTTCGCGTTGGAAATCTAGCTGGACTAAGTAGTTACGATTGATCACGACCGCCGTCGGCGCTGCGTGATCAGTACCCCAGCTCACGCTGCACGATATTCATCAACGGTGCGCCGCCGGCGTAGCGCCGCAGATTTTCAGCAAAGATCTCCATCACGTTATCGAGCATGGTCGGACTCTGTCCGGAAATATGCGGCGTAAGAATCACGTTCGGTGTGCGCCACAACCCGTGCCCGGCCGGCAGCGGCTCCGGATCGGTGACGTCGAGCACGGCTCCACCGAGCGCGCCGCTCTCGAGCGCGGCGATCATCGCGTCCTGGTCGACGAGCGCGCCGCGGCCGATGTTCACCAGCACCGCACCCGGCCGCATGCGCCCGATGCGCGCCGCGTCGAGCAGGCGCCGCGTGCCACTGGCCAGCGGCACGGCCAGCACGATCACATCGCACTGTGCAAGCAGCTCGTCGATCTGCGTGATCTGCAGCCAAGCTTCCGGCAGGCTTCCATCGACATCGCCCGTGCCGGGCAGCAGCCAGCCGTCATAGGCGCGGCGCGTCACATCACGCACCGCCACACGCACGCGCATGCCGAGCGATTGCGCCAGCCGCGCGATCTCGCGGCCGATTGCGCCGTAACCGACGATCCCGATCGTAGAGCCGCGCAACGCCAGCGGCATCAGCTTCTTACGCTCGCCGTCGTCCCACAGGCCGCGGCGCTGCAGATCGAACATCGCCGGAAATCGGTGTGCGAACGAAAGCAGCCCGGCGATGGCATATTCCGCGACCTGCGGATGCGCGCCGTTGGCGCTGGTCACCTGCACGTCACTCGACCACACCACGCTGCCGTGCAGATGATCGACACCGGCCGATTCCGTCTGCAGCCAGCGCAGGCCAGCCGCGCGGTCCAGCGCAAAATCGCCGCGCTGCGAATAGAGCACCTCGAAGTGTGAATCGAGCGCGGCACTGATCTGTTCACCACTGTCGCACGGCCGCACCTCGACGCGAATGCGCGGCGAAACTGCGTGCAGACGTTCGATCTGGGCCGCAGTCAACGCGCGAACCGACAAAACATGAATCGGAGCGGCGGCATCGCCGGTTGAGTTGGTCATAGCGAAGCGGAGTGTAGCTGATGGCAGCAATTCCCAAAACTAAGGATGCATCCACCGTTCGGGGCAAATACATTTCTCACGCGAAGAACGCAAAGAACGCAAAGAAGTCTGAATTCCATCGCCGAAGAATCTTCCTCAAGCGCAGGCACGGAAAGTCATAAAAAGCCTTTTCCTTCGCGTTCTTCGCGCCTTCGCGTGAGAAAAATCTGCTGGCGAGATTCGCCCCATCTCACCCCACGATGCTCTGCCGAATGTCTTTTTCAAACTGCACGATGTGCCGCCGCATCGCATCGCGCGCAGTCGCTTCATCCTGGGCGGCGACGGCGTCGCACAGCTCGACATGCCCGCGCAGCGAAGTCGACAGCGAACGCGCGCGGCGGTTGGTGATGTGCCGCCCGGCGCGCAGAACTTCGGCGACCGGTTGAAGCATGTCGATCAGCAAACGGTTGCGCGCCGCGCACAACAGCACGGCATGAAATTCATAGTCGAGCGCGGTGTACGCATCGGCATCATGCAGCGCCGCCTGCATGGCGACGAGCAGCGCACGCAGCTGAACGAGATCTTCGTCCGTGCGCCGCCGCGCTGCGAGGCCGGCAACTTCGATCTCAATAATGCGCCGCACTTCGAGAATCTCCGCGAGCAGATCGAAATTTCGTTCATGCTGCAATCGCCCGAAAAGCACCTGCGGGTCGAGCAGATCCCACATCGCCTGCGGCCGCACGCGCATGCCGCTGCCGTGGCGCACTTCCACCAGGCCCTTCGAGACCAGCAGCCGCACCGCCTCGCGCACCACCGTGCGACTCACGCCGAAGCGCACGCATAATTCAGACTCCGTCGGCAACACCGTATCCACAGGCAACGCCCCTGACACGATCTGCTCGCACAACTGATCCGCCACCTGCTCGGGCAGGCGCCGAACGGCGACACGCTCACTTGACATGGTTGTGCATCATCCTATACTCATCAAGTCATCATACGACTATCGGGAAGTGACCGAACCCAGGTAAAGGTTTCCACCTACTCACGTTTGGTTGCTTTCGACTTTTTTCGTAACTACCCAGGCCTAAATCAGTATTTCCCGCGAAACGCGCTATTCCTTCCCCCTTCGGGGGAAGGAATAGCGCGTTTCGCGTTGGAAAATGGATGGCCTGAGTAGTTACCTTTTTTCCTCGCAACTCCTGTGACACACGAAACCTCTCCTTCCTCGAATACCGGCGCTGGGGCCGAAAACGTCGTCGCCCGCGCATGGGCGGAAGTCATCACGATTCCGACCTACGGCATCGGCGCGCCCGATCGCAACCCGATGTTTCTGGAGAAGCGCGTCTACCAGGGCAGCAGCGGCGCCGTCTATCCGCACCCAGTCATCGATCGCGTGTTCGATGAAAAGCAGGACAAGCAGTACACCGCCGTCTTTCTCGAGAACCGCTACGTGAAAATCATGGTGCTGCCCGAACTCGGCGGCCGCGTGCAGATGGCGCTCGACAAGACCAACGGCTATCACTTCATTTATCACAACCGTGTGATCAAGCCGGCGCTCGTCGGGCTCACCGGCCCATGGATCTCCGGCGGCATCGAATTCAACTGGCCGCAGCATCATCGTCCCTCGACGTTCGACGCCGTCGACTGGAGCATCGACGAAAACGCAGACGGCAGCGTCACCGTCCACTGCAGCGAAGTCGAGCGCATGTTCCGCACCAAGGGCATGCATTCGTTCACGCTGCATCCCGATCGCGCCTATCTGCAGATCGACGCACAGCTCTACAACCGCAGCAGCGAGCCGCAGACTTTTCTCTGGTGGGCGAACCCGGCCGTGCACGTCAACGACGACTATCAGTCGATTTTCCCGCCCGACGTGCACGCTGTGATGGACCACGGCAAGCGCGACGTGTCGAGCTTCCCCATCGCCACCGGCACGTATTACAAAGTCGATTACTCGCCGGGCACGGACATCTCGCGCTACAAAAATATCCCGGTGCCGACTTCTTACATGGCCTACAAGTCGGCTTTCGACTTCGTCGGCGACTACGACCACGGCAGGCAGGCCGGCATGATGCACGTCGCCGATCATCACATCGTGCCGGGCAAAAAGCAGTGGACGTGGGGCCACGCCGGCTTCGGCCAGGCGTGGGACCGCCAGCTCACCGACGACGACGGCCCGTACATCGAACTCATGTGCGGCGCCTTCACCGACAACCAGCCGGATTTCTCGTGGCTGCAGCCCGGCGAAGAGAAGCGCTTCACGCAGATCTTCATGCCGTACAAACACATCGGCGGCGCGAAGAACGCCAACGCCGACGCGGTGATCAACCTCGATCTGCGCAGCGACGCTGGTGCGAACATCGCTGATTTCGGCGTCTACGTCACGCGCGCGCGCCGCGTGCGCGTGCGGCTCACCGCCGCCGGCTCCACGTTATACGACGAAGCGCACACACTTTCACCGGAGCACACGCTGCAGGCGAGCGCACCACTGCCCGCCGCATATGCGCCCGAAAAAATCACGCTGAGCGTGCACGACGGCGACGAAGAAATCATCACGTTCACGCCGCTGCCGCCGTCGAACGAAGCGCCGCCGCAGCCTGCCACGCCGGCGCGCGCACCGGCAGAAATCGAATCGAGCGACGAGCTGTTCATCAACGGACAGCACCTCGAACAGTATCGCCACGCCACCTACGCGCCCGAGCCGTACTACCTCGAAGCGCTGCGCCGTGATCCGCTGGACGCGCGCTGCAACAACGCGCTCGGCCTGCTGCTGCTGCGCCGCGGCCGCTTCGCCGAAGCCGAGCCGTACTTCCGCAGCGCGATCGCGCGGCTCACCTCGCGCAACCCGAATCCCTACGACGGCGAGGCGTACTACAACCTCGGTCTCGCGCTGAAATTCCAGGGGCGCTTCGACGAAGCGTACGACGCGTTCTTCAAGGCGGCGTGGAACGACGCGTGGCAGAGCGCAGCCTACTTCGAGCTCGCGCGCATCGCTGCGCTGCGCGGCCGCTACCGACAAGCGCTCGACCACGCCGCGTACGCGC
>CAXNFZ010000136.1:0-7576 GCA_964201495.1 Chloroflexota bacterium
GATGAAACCCGCGAAACACGCCATCGCCCGCCCCCGAAGGGGGCGGGCGATGGCGTGTTTCGCGGATACCAATTGGGCTTTGCGCACTCCCCCTCCCGTACTCCATACAGGTTGCTTCGTATAATTCGCACGTGAGCAGCAAGACCGCAGCCAAGCCCGCACCTACGTTCTTCCACAGAATCTTCGAACGTCATGCGTTACTGCGCAGTGCCGCAGGACTATTGCTCATTGTCATCGGTGTGCTCACCCTGTTATCGCTCGTGCAGCTCAATACTGGCGGCGTGGTCGAACGCTGGACGAACCTGCTCACCACCGCCACTGGTTTCTTCGGCGCATTAATTCTTGCGCTGGTCATGCCGGCTGCGGGATTTGCACTGCTTTCAAACCGCGCACAGTCCCTCGCAGCCGCGCACATCGTCGCTGGAGAAATCGCCTATTTCTCCTTCCTCGCACTCGTCCACTCACTGTCTGTTCACCTCACGCCCTACGCTCTCGTGCGTAATGGCGACGGCGGCGGCGCCATCGGCTGGGTGCTGGCGGAAATGCTCTGGCGAGTGCTCGGCATCAATGGCGACGACGGCATGAATACTGGTCGGTTGCTGACCGTAGCAGTCTGGCTGCTGATCTTCACCACGACAGCCTTCCTCGCCACTCGGTCCTATCTGGCAGGCCTTGCCAGTCTGCCCGCAATGCTGCGTGCACAATTCGCATCTGCAGGCGCTACGACAAACCCCGCGACCGGCGCACCTGCCGGTGCAGCTGCCAGATCTGTTGCTGCCGCACACACAGGTCGCCGCCCGATCCCTGAAATACAGCCCAGTGATCTGCAGATTCGCGGTCGCCAGATGCACCTGTCAGAGGCGTTGATGGAAGCCGACAACCTGCTCGACCCATCGTCGTCAGCCCGCACTGGAACAGCAGAACCCGCCACTCCGGCAGTGTCTCGCTCGAAGGCGCGCATCATGCAGCCAGGCGACGCAGCTGCACCCGGGGCGCAGACCACTCAGGATGATTCGCATAAGTCCGTTCGCAAAACGTACGTGCCTCGCCCGGATACCCTGCCGCCGCTCGATCTGCTCTCGCGCATCAAAATCACGCAGAGCTCCGACGCCAATATGCGCCAGCAGGCGGACATCATCGAAACCACCCTGGTGCAGTTCGGGCTCGCAGGCAAGGTCGTGGAAATTCGTCGCGGACCAGCCGTCACGCAGTTTGGCATCGAACCGGGCTATCTCGACAAACCGGCCATGAACGGCGACGGACGAAGACAAAAAGTGCGCGTCAGCCAGATCGCTGCGCTGCAGAACGACTTCGCACTCGCCCTTGCCGCCGCACCCATCCGAATCGAAGCACCCATCCCCGGCCGCAATCTCGTCGGAATCGAAGTGCCCAACGCGTCGATCACCGCCGTCGACCTGCTCTCGCTCATGGAAAGCGATGCCTTCCGCAAGGTCGCCGACAAGTCGCCGCTCGCATTCGGCCTCGGCAAGGACGTCAGCGGCCAGCCAATCTGCACCGACCTGGCGCGCATGCCGCACCTGTTGATCGCCGGCACCACCGGCTCTGGCAAGAGCATCTGCATCAGCGCAATCACACTTTCACTGGTGATGAACAATCGGCCGGAAGATCTCAAGATGGTGATGATCGATCCGAAACGCGTCGAGCTCAGCCGCTTTACCGGGATTCCGCACATCATCGGCAAGCCGGAGAGCGAGCCGGATCGCACGCCGGCCGTGCTCAAGTGGGCGGTCATGGAAATGGAGCGTCGCTACAAACGCTTCGAAACCGTCGGCGCGCGCAATCTCGATGAGTTCAATGAATCGATGAAGCTGCGGGAAGAAGAACCACTGCCGCGCATCGTCATCCTCATCGATGAGCTCGCCGACATGATGATGCAGGCGCCGGTGGAAACTGAAAAACAAATCTGCCGATTGGCGCAGATGGCGCGCGCCACCGGCATGCACATGGTCGTCGCCACACAGCGCCCCAGCGTCGACGTCGTCACCGGCCTGATCAAGGCCAACTTTCCGGCGCGCATGTCGTTCGCCGTCGCCTCGTCGGCGGACTCACGCGTCATCCTCGACCAAACCGGCGCTGAGACGCTGCTCGGCCGCGGTGACATGCTGTTCATGAATCCCGAAAGCGGACAACCGCAGCGCATTCAAGGCTGCTACGTCAGCGAGAAGGACGTTGAAAACGTGATCGCATGGTGGAAGAAGACGATGCAGACGGAAGAGGCGGAAAAAGCGCAGATGCACAGTGAGCACGGCGAGGATCAGCACGCTCAAGGCGACGACGGCGATGGCGAGTACGTCGCCAACCGCAAACCGACGATGGATTCGCCATGGGATATGGTCGTCGCCGAATTGGCTGCCGAGCGCATCTCCGGTGTGCGCGGAAGCTCCAGCACATCCGACGACGATGACGACGACGGCGAGGATAAGCTGATTCAACAGGCGCTCGAGGTCATTCAAAAAACCGGCACCGCCAGCGCATCGCTGCTGCAGCGCAAGCTGCGCATCGGCTACCCACGCGCCGCACGATTGATGGAAGACCTGCAGGCACTGGGCCACGTCGGCGCACGCTCAAACACACCGACGAAGCCACGCGAAGTGCACAGAACAGACGACAACGACGAGGATTAAACCCCGCGCACCGATAGCGGCACAGCGACGGATGCATCCACAGTTGGGGTAGATCTGCCTGCGATTCGTTCTACGAGCCGAATCCCGGCACGATCACCCGCAGCAGCATGTAGACATCGAGGCCGCCAAATACAGCCAGCGCGCCGATCCAGACCCAGCGTGACCAGCGGCCAGCGACCTTCTCCCACCCCAGCGCCGCGCCAACTGCAACCGGAATCAAGCCGGGATACAGATAGCGGCCCTGGAATTGGACGAACTGCGCGTTGTACCAAAAATACGCAGCTGCCGAAAACGCATAGAGCGCTGCCAGCACCAGGAGTCCGTCGCGCTGCCGTGCGTCGAGCAGCGTGCGGTCACGCACCCACCACCACACAAAAGCCGCCGCCGACGCGAGCGTGAACGCGAGCAGCCCAACGTAGATTCGCGCACCAGGCAGCACCGACATCCAGCCGAACATCGCCCAATACGACTGGAACGTCGTCTGCAGCGCCTCACGCGCATACGCGCCCACGCCGACCTGCGCGATCCGCTCGACGGACGTCAGCTGCCCGGCCACTGCGCGATTGTGCGCCTGCAGGCCAAGGAAATCGAGGCCGCCGTACGTCGAAATATTCCGCAGCCACAGCGGCGCGGCAATCGCCACCGCAACGATGCCGAACATCGTCGCACGTCGAATACGCGCAGCCAGCGGCGCGCCGCGGTCGGCCATCACCAGCGCCAGCACGCCGATCGGCAGCACCAGGTACGCCTGCGCCTTCGTCCACATCGCCGCGCCTGCAGTCAGCGCCAGCAGCAGAACGTCCCGACGATTCGGCGCGGTGCGCATCATGCGCACCGATTGCAGCACGGTCAACGCCAGCAGTGCTTCGGACAGCGCGTCGTTGTTATACGACGCCATGATGTGCACGTGCTGCGGCAGCAGCGCATACACCACTGCTGCTGCACCCGCCAGCGCCGTTCGCCCAGGGAACAAAATGAGCACCACGCCGTAGCACGCAACGATTCCCACAGCGCCGATCAGCAGCGTCCATGCTCGCAATGCCGTCAGCGATCCGCCCGTCAGCAGATACACCGGCGCGCCGAGCGCATAAAACAGCGGCGGCTGATGGTCCTGATACGTAATCTTTTCGAACGGCACGTCGCGCGCATCCGGCGCGATCGGAACCAGTTTCGAATCCCAGTCGGACGATTCGATCACCGGCCAGACACCGCGTACAAGCGACGCAGCATAGTTGTAGTGCGCCGGCTCGTCCGGCGCCTGCCACGCCGGCACTCGCACGATAAAGAGAGCGCCGATTACGAGATACGCCAGAAGAACAGCGACGAGTGGTTTGTGCTTCGACATCGCCGGCAATTGTAGGACGCGGCGTGCTTTCTGCCATCGTGTGCCAGGCTTGAAAAAAGGAGTGCTCAAACTCCAACTGGAGCTGGCGAAACACGCTGTTTCGTGAAAAAGATCGACTAAGTGTCCGTCCGTAAATACAGGCGAAATCCCGACATCCCGGCCTTCGGCCGGGATGTCGGGATTTCGCCCATGTAACTACAGATGAGCTCTTAGGGGCCGAGCAGTTGCGAAAAATACTGCTCACGCAGTCGCTTCACGCGCCGCAGGACGCGCCGCCACCATACTCGTGCACCGAACAGCACCACCAGGCCGCGAGGCAGCCAGCGGCTGCGCCAGTACAAACCGGTGATCAAACGTGCCCTGCGACCCAGCGGGGAGCCGGCATCGATTTTGCGCTCCTCCGCAGCGCTGCGGAAAAATCGTGGCATGGCCCGATATAGCAGCCCGTAGTGCTTTTCCAACAACCGCGCCCATACCCGACGGATGACATGCACACGACTCGACCTGCCCAGGAGCGATCCCGGACGCACGCGATAGTCGAAGCTCACGAAGTCCAGATGCAGAAAACGCCAGCCTCGCGATCCTGCATGCAGCCAGAATTCCCAGTCTTCCCCCAACGGCATATCTTCGTCGTAGCCGCCCACGTCTACCCAAAGCGCCCGTCGATACAACGCACACGGTTCGATATAACTCGCACGCACCATCTTCCGCAAATCGAAATCCGACACACGTACACGGCCAGTCAATTCGCCGAACAGCTGGATATCTCCGTATGCGACCCCAAGCGCAGCATCCTGCTCAAGCTTCGCACGCGCAGCTTCGATGAATCCACCAAGAAGGCGATTGTCCGCATCGAGTGGAAGAATGAGACTCCCAACTGCGCACGCCACACCGACGTTGCGCGCAGCGGCAAGTCCACGATTCGGTTGATCAATCACTGTGAAGCCAAGATCCTTCAATGCCTGAAGAATTTGCTGATCTTCCGAATCTGACGTTCCATCATTCACGATGATGACTTCTGCATCGGAACTCCGGCAATGCTCCACGCTGGCCAGCGCCTCTAAAAGAAAAATGGCATCGTCATACGTCGGAATCACGATCGACACGGCGATCGGATCGATCGGTTGGGTATAGCCGCTCCACGAACATCCAGCATCATTGGGATCTCGTATGTCAGCGTATGACTCGAGTTGCTCATAGGTACGCCGTATATGAGGCATGCACGCGAGCACAAGATCGCCAAGAATTGGATCGTCGTTCGTATGAATCAGAGACGAGTCGATCCTCGCTGAATGGTCGACATGCGAAGGCTCGACGCCAAATTTCGCGTGCAGCAACGCCGGCAGTCGTGCTGTATCGGCGACCAGGCCGTCGATGTTCAGCAGCAGACACCGTTCGCGATTGCGACTGCAAAAATCGAGCAGGCGAGTGTTGTAGTAATTCCAGATGCGATAGGTGTAGTGTGGATTCTCCAAAAATGCACGTGTTTTGAGTCGCTGCGTCGAATCTGCGACGAGCCACGGCGCGCGATACACAAACACATAGCGCGCATCATCAAGGCACGTATCCCAAAAATCCAGGAGCACAGTCGTGCGTGGATCTTTGAAACCCCACCAGCGACCAGCGGCGCTCTGTTCGCGCAACGCTGCCAGTCGCCGTGCATCACTGTAAAACTGCCGCAGGTTTGGCTCAGCGCTCGACGATGTGCTCATCGCATCCACCCATCCCCAGTCGACGTAACCGGCAGCGCCGGCGGGGTGGATCGATCGAAACAGTCGCCTGTGGAAGGCAACGAAATCCGCATCCTCAAAATAGCCGCGCAGATTCGCCGAGTTCGCAGGAACCAGATGATCCCCCATTTCGATGCCAAGCAAATCGAGCATCGATGCAGTGAGTGACGTTCCGGATCGATGCATCCCGGCAACTACAAACGGTTGTCGCCGGATTACTTCCATGTGATGCCGTACTCTTCCTGCATCACCCGATAGGTCGGTTCAAGCTGAAGGCGCAGTCGATCGCGCAGGCTCTCTGGCACCTGCGCCGCCGTGTAACTCCCCTGATTTTTGTGCAGCAACGATGCAGCCAGCGGAGCACCTTCGAGTTCGAGAAACTGCTGCAGGCTCTTCCAGATGCGCTCTGGATTTTGGAAAAAATCTTCGCTGTTCACGACATGCAGTTGCTGCTTCGGGAACAACCGTCGATATCTCGCAAGCTGCAGTTCATAGCGGCTGCGGCTCAGATAGCTATGCAGCTGATGCGATGCATGGCGTGCTCCGACATGTCGAAGTACATCCTCCGCGCCGGCCAGCCGCTTCTCTTCCTGATCAAAAGCGTCCTCAATGTTCATGTGCTCTTCTCCACGCCGCTGCGAATGAAAATACCCGGACAATGCGCGAGCCACCGGATCACGAAGAAGAACGACCAGCCGAACATGTGGAAGCAGCCGCCGTATTCGCTCCGGAGCCGCCGGGTGAAAAAGATAATACGGCGTGATGTCGCCGCAGATATGGGACGCGTTCGCATACCGAAAAAAATTGGCGTACCACTCGATCGACTTTTCACTATGCAGCGTGAAGTAATGCACTTCCTTTTGTCGCGGCACGCAAATCTGGTCGTGCCGCGACAACATGGCATGCAGCGTAGATGTTCCAGCTTTTTGTGCTCCGAGGCAGAGAAAATCCGGGAGTCTGCTGCCCAGCACAGTTCGTGATCGGTGCAGCGACCGGCGCTTCGGCGATTCATCTGCTGTGTTCGGGCGACGCAGCACTGAAACGCAATCTCCGAATCGCGGGACGCCGCTTTCTTGCCCCTCACTCCAGCGCGAAAATTGCTCGACGACCTGCAGTCCGGCGAGCGCAGCCATTTCACGCACCGACTGCGCCGAAACATCTGATCGCCAACCATCGGAGCGTTCATCGAATCCCATCGACAGCAAACGATACATCGTACGTCCCAGCCTTCCGGCCCGCCGCAACCAGGCGAAGCGCAACGCTCGGTGGCGCCGTCCGGCGTGATGTATCACCACCGTCCCTCCGGGCTTCAGCACACGGCTCATTTCCTGCAGATATCCGCGTATGTCGGCCGGAGCGATATGCACGAACGAGTCGAACGACCACACGAGATCGACGCCGTCTTCGGGTTCCAGCGGAAGACTTCGTCCGTCACTGAGATGCGTTTCTACATTCGTGCGGCCCAGGAATCTTTTTCGACAATGCGTCAGGCAGTTGGCACTGATATCGACGAGAATCAGACGGGCGGCGTACGGCAGCAGGAATTCCGTCCAGCGTCCATGTCCCGGCGCGATCTCGACGATCGTCATCCCATCTCGCGCATACGGCGCGATCAAACGATCAACCACGGACTTCTTCCAAATTTCATAGAGAAGGTTGCAAGTGTGCGCCTGTCCCTTCCACTCGTCGCCGTCTTCCTTCCACGGATGCAATTCGTCCCACACACGGAGGTTTGATTCAACAGAATTCGGTGAAGTCATATTTCCTGCTGCATGCCAGACACTCACCCTGTAACTACTCAGGCCCAAATCAATATGTCCCGCGAACCGCGCTATTCCTTCCCCCTTCGGGGGAAG
>CAXNFZ010000137.1:0-7530 GCA_964201495.1 Chloroflexota bacterium
CGCTGCTGCTCGCCGCAGGCATTGCCCGACGCGATTCGCGCATCCCCGGCTACATGCTGCTGCTCTCGATTCCGGGCGTGCTCGCTGCGCTCTGGCACATCGGACTTCAAAAAGTACCGCAAATCATGCTGCTCTATCCGTGCAAGGGCTCGGTGCCATGTTCCTCGGATTCGCTCTGGCAGCTCGGCGTGTTTCCACACTGGTTCACCGTGCCGATGCTGTCTCTGACTGCGTTCGCACTGATCACGATTGCGTGCGTCGTGGCGCTGCTGGGGCGCCGCACGCTGCGCGACGATGAAGTCGAAGGCCTGCCGCCGGCCATCTTCGCGCTGGTGATCGTCATCGCGGTGCTCGTGCCGTTCGGCGCGGGCGCACTTGCCGCGCGCCGCGCCACGGCGCAGCCGGCTGCGTCCATCTCGCAGTTGAACCCGGCCGGCGCGCTGGCCTCGACGGACGGCGCTGCGTTGTTCGAACGCTCCTGCCGCGGCTGCCACCAGCCGCTCGGCGCGACCATCGCCTACATGCGCGCGGATTTCGTCGCGTCCCACAGCGACGCAGAGTTGATCGCGCTCGTCAAAAACGGACGCGATGCGCGCAGTCCGGACAATTACAGCGGCCAGGCCATGCCCGCATACGGCGGGCAGATTTCGCTCAGCGACGAACAGGTCGCCGCCGTCGTCGCGCATATGAAACAGATCGTGCGCTAAGCCGACGCGCCGCTGTAGCGATGCACGCCGAGCTTCCAAACCAGCCGTGAAACGACGAAGGTGATCAGGCCGGCGCTCAGCGCGCCGGCGAACTGCCACCACGTCAATTCGCCGCGCAGCGCCTGCAGCGGCACCGTCGTCGCCACGGCGATCGGAATCACGAACGTCACCAGCACTCGCAGCCACAGCGGATAGATCGTCGCAGGATAACGGCCGGCATCGGTGAGCGCGTGCATCAGCGTGACGTTGTTGTCGAACTTCGTGAACCAGAATGTCATGGCGATCAGCAGCACCCACACGCTGTACAACACCACACCGCCAGACAGCAGCAACAAAATGAAAGCGATCGTGTTGCCCAGCGATGGCATCACTCCGCCGTAGAACAGCCCGGTCAGAATCAGGATAATCGCCAGGCCAAGATCGACGATGCGCCACACCACGATCTTCTGAAACGTGACGGCGAACTGGCTGTCGATCGGCAGCAGCAGCGTGTAATCAAGCGTGCCTTCACGAATGCCGCGGTTGAATGCTTCGGTGCTTGGCCACACCAAACTGAACATGAACATGTTCACCAGCCGAAAAATTCCGGTCAGCACGATCATGTCGCCGATGCGCCAGCCGCCAATCGTTTCGGTATTCGAAAACACGATCGCCAGCCCGGCAAAATCCCACGCCTGCCACATGAGCATGATGCCGATATTAATCAGCGTATCCACGCGATAGGCAAGCGTTTCCTTGACGTTCTGACGAGCGAACGCAGCAAGCACCTTCAGGTTGTTTCGCAGCATCATTTACGCCCCCACCGCCGAGAACCGGCTCAACGCGCGCGTCCACACCAGACGGAACGCACCGAACAGAATAACCAGCCACACCAGCTGCAGCGCGAAGTTGGTCACGATCTCCTCGGGACTGAGCTTATTCAGCAGCAGCAGCGCCGGGAACGAGCCCCACAATTGAAACGGCAGTACCCGGGCGATGCCCTGCATCCACAGCGGCAGCAGCCGCAGCGGGACGAACTGGCCGTTGAAAAGTTTCGCAACTGCGAAGACAAGATCGTTGAACGCGTGTACGCGCGTGGTCCAGAACGCCATCAGCGTCACCAGCGCATCCAGCAGGAATGCCATCAGAAAACCAAGCGCCAGCGCCGGAAGCGCCAGCAGCACGCTGCGCACCGTATAGGTCAGCGCAGGGTCGAACACCAGCGTGAACAGCAGCCACACCGGAATGAAGATGATCAGCTGCAGCGCCTTGAAGGCCAGATTGTTCACCAGTGTGCCGGTCAGAATCGGATGCACCGGTCGCAACAGTTCGTTCGCGATTGTGCCGTCCTGAATTTTCGTCCCCAGAATATGGATCGTGATCGACGACGTCGCAATATCGACTGCCAGCAAGGTCAGGTAGTACGCAGCGAAGTCGCGCGACGTCATCCCCTGCACCATCCCGCCGGGCGAGCCTGCGGCGATGGCCGACCACACCGTCAGGTACACGATCGGAAAAACCACCCAGTAGGCGAGGTACATCAGCAGGTTGGCTCGATACTGCCACTGCTCCGCCCAATTGATCATCCAGAAGCGCCGGTAAATATTCAGCATGGACGTTCAATATAACCGTAATAACCGTAATCGCCGTTGATTGGTTGATTGGTTGGTTGGTTGATTGGTTGATTGATTGATTGGCGCCGTGGCCTGGGTGCATCCGCAGTTTGGGGCAAAAATGTCTGGGCGCAAAAACCTCACCCCTTCCCCTCTCCTCCTGCGATTTCGCTTGCTGTTCTCCCGTGTCAGGCTCGATGCAGCGCGCGAAATCCTGGCAGAGAGGGGCGGTCGGGCGCCGCATACGTGTGCGCTGGGAAACAATCGCCGTCCGCATCGACGCGTCGCGCACGTAAGCGAAAGGCACAGAAGGAGTTGGAATCAAACCACAGTCGACTCCACAAATAGCCCGCGCCTCCGCATCTCCGCGTCTCCACATCTCCGCGTCTCCGCGCGGAATTCCGCGTCCTCCGCACTCTCCGCGCCCTCTGTTGAAATTCGCCCCAAATTGCGGATACACCCCACAGCCTGGGTGCATTCGCCAAAAGGGGCGAATGCATTTCTCACGCGAAGAACGCGAAGAACGCGAAGAGATCTGAATTCCGTCGCCGAAGAAACTTCCTCAAGCAAAGGCACGAAAAAGCCATCACAAGCTCTTTCCTTCGCGTTCTTCGCGCCTTCGCGTGAGACAAATCTGCTGTCGAAATTCGCCCCTTTTGGCGAATGCAGCCCACAGCCTTACCGACTTTCTCCGTGCGTACAATCCTCGTCACCGCTATGAACATCTCCAAGGCCGTCATCACGGCCGCCGGCCCCGGGCAGCGCAGTCTGCCGCTGCAAACCGTCATCGATCAGGACGGCGAGCAGAAATCCGCTCTGCAAATTCTGATCGAAGAAGCCCGCAGCGCCGGCGCCGACGACGTCGCCGTCGTTGTACAGCCCGGCGCCGAACGCGCCTATGCCGATGCCGCCGGCCCGCAGGCCCACGCTCTGCACTTCATCGCCCAGCACGACCCGCGCGGCTACGGCGACGCCGTCGCCCGCTCACGCGCATTCGTCGGCGCCGAACCCTTCCTCCACCTCGTCGGCGACCACCTCAGCCTGAGTCGCACCGCCGTGCGCTGCGCTCGCCAGCTCGTCGCCGTCGCATCTGCCGAAAACTGCACTGTCTCCGCCGTGCAGGCGACCCGCGAGAGCCAGCTGCCCGCGTACGGCGCCATCGGCGGCAAGCGCCTGCCCAACCGCGTCGACCTCTACGCCGTCGACGCCGTCGCTGAAAAGCCCACCCCGACCGAAGCAGAGCAGACGCTGCTCGCGCCCGGCCTGCGCGCCGGTCACTATCTGTGCTTCTTCGGCATGCACGTGCTCACCACTCCCGTGCTCGACATCCTCGATGCGCAGCTGGCTGCGAGCGACGGGCCGGTGACGCTCTCCGGCGCCCTCGCCGAACTCGCCCGCCGCAGCCGCTACCTCGCCTTCGAAATCGCCGGCTCGCGCTTCGACATCGGCGTGCGCTACGGCCTGCTCAACGCTCAACTCGCCCTCGCATTGCAGGGCCGCGACCGCGCCGAAGTGCTCGCCGGGCTGGTCGAACTGCTCGCACGCTGATGACTATGTTGATCGACATCATCACCTCCAGCGACGCACGCATCCGTGATCGCTCACTCGACGACGCAGTCCGCGATTTGTCGCTCGCTGCGCTCATGGACGAATGCACCACGCTCGAAGCATTCCGCCGCCGCAGCGAAAATCTTTACGAACGCGTGCGCGCGCTGTTCTTCCTCGCCTCGATTCATCGGTATCACGTGCCGAATCGTGCCGAAACGCCGTTGCGAGGGCACGTGCCGTTCGAAGGCCATCGCCACATGCTGCAGCGCCGCTTCGAAGACGCCATCGCCGCATTCCTGCTCGCTCAGCAGGAACAGGGAGCCAATGCCCCACTCAGCAGCGCACTCGCCGATGCGTATCACCGCCTGGCGTTCGAAACGCTCGCCTCACAAGTGCGGCGCAGCGTGCGCTCGGTGCGCGGCAACCAGTGGATGTTCCGCGTCGGCCACCCGAGCGACCAGCCGCTGCGCGTCACCCGCGAACTACTCATCACAGATGAAGGCACGACGCCGGTGCTGCGTGAACGCACGCCCGTCCGCATGGACCTCTCGCACAGCGCCTGGAGCGACATCTTCTTCCTCGGCATGGACTATCCCGAGGGCGCACGCGTCCTCAATGTGTCGATCGATCTCGCTGTGCGCGGCCGCGACGAAGCGCCCAAGCCGCCGGTCGAGGCTTATTTTCGCGTCATCGACGAGCCCGTCCTGCGCCTCACCAGCGTAGACCTGCAGTCGAGCGCAGACATCCGCGACCTGAACGAAGTCTTCGATTTCGCGCGCGACTATCTCGGCCTGCTCAAGGCAGCCATCATCGCGTCCGGCATCGTTCCTCCCGGAATCGAAGGCAGCGGTGCGCCGCTCGCCGCACTGCTCGAACGCCTCGTCGGCCCCGGCCGCGGCATCGAACTCGTCAGCAGCGTCAACGATATTCCGAAGGGCTCGCGCCTCGCCGTGAGCACCAATCTCCTCGCCGGCCTGATCGCCGTGTGCATGCGCGCGACCGGCCAGGCGCGCTCGCTTACCGGCCCGCTGAACGAAAGTGAACGCCGCCTCGTCGCCGCGCGCGCCATCCTCGGCGAATGGCTGGCCGGCAGCGGCGGCGGCTGGCAGGACTCCGGCGGCGTGTGGCCCGGGATGAAGCTGATCCGCGGCGTCCCCGCCACCGAAGGCGATCCTGAATTCGGCGTCAGCCGCGGCCGCCTGCTGCCCACCCACCGCATCCTCGACGAACACGACGCACCCGCGCGCGTGCGCAAAGAGCTCGAGGACAGCCTCATCCTCGTCCACGGCGGCATGGCCCAGAACGTCGGCCCCATCCTCGAGATGGTGACCGAGAAATATCTGCTGCGCTCTGCAGCCGAATGGCAGGCGCGCGCCGAAGCCATCGGCGTGCTCGAAGAAATTCTCGTCACGCTGCGCGGCGAATTTCCCGGCAACGCAGCGAAGCGGCTGGGCGAACTCACCACACGCAATTTCTACGGCCCATTGCAAACGATCATTCCATGGGCGAGCAATCGCTACACCGAAGCGCTCGTCGAACGCGCACGCGCCGCGTTCGGCGACGACTTCTGGGGCTTCTGGATGCTCGGCGGCATGAGCGGCGGCGGCATGGGATTCATCGTCGCCCCGCACATCAAACAGCGCGCACAGGACGAGCTGCAGCGCATCATGCTCGACACGAAGCGCGAACTGCAGGCCGCTCTGCCCTTCGCCATGGACCCGGTCGTCTACGACTTTGCCATCAACACAAACGGCACCACCGCCGATTTGCTGCACGGCACAGATGCTCTGATGCCGGCCGGCTACTACGCCCACCATCTTCCGGCCCTCATCCGCCGCGATCGCGCTGAGCTCACCGCGCAGCGCCGCGCCGAACTCGATCACTTCGGCAGCGCCACTCGCGTCCGCCCTGAGTTGCGCGGCATGACCCAGGTGCTGTTCGATCGCCTCTTCCCACAGATGGCCGGCGGTGCACGCCGTGACGGCGGCACCCAACTGCAGGAACTTCTCGAGCGTCTCGGCTTCGACCGCGTGCAGCACGAACAGATTCGCAGCGACATGCGCGGCGGGCGCATCGGCCTCGCTCAGAATCGTCTGCCCGCCAATACTCATATCGAAGATGTACGCGCAGACGACGTGCTCGACCTGACTCAGCAGAACGACCAGGACAAACGCATGCGCGCCATCGGCGTGCAGGCACTGCGCTCCGGAGCCGTCGGCGTGATCACCCTCGCCGCAGGTGCAGGGAGTCGCTGGACGCAGGGCGCCGGCGTCGTCAAGGCGCTCAATCCCTTCGCACGTTTGGGCGGCCGTCATCGTTCCTTCGTCGAAGTTCACCTGGCCAAATCCCTGCGCACCGCGCACGAGTACGGCGTAAAAGTGCCGCACATCATCACCACCAGCCACCTCACGCACGCGGCTACGGAACGACTGCTCGGCAATCAGGGCGCCTTCGAAAATGTAAACATCCTTCTTTCACCGGGCCGCTCGATCGGTCTGCGCATGGTCCCTACCGAACGCGATCTGCGCTTCGCCTACGAAGAAATGCCGCAGCAGGTGCTCGACGAGCAGAAACAAAAAATGCGTGAAAGTGCACACCGCGCGCTGATCGGCTGGGCGCGCGCCGCCGGCGAAGCGAGCGACTACACGGACAATCTGCCGGAGCAGTGTCTGCATCCGGTCGGCCACTGGTTCGAAGTGCCGAACATGCTGCGCAACGGCGTGCTCGCGCGGGTGCTGCGCACACAGCCTTCGCTGCGCTACCTCATGCTGCACAACATCGACACCCTCGGCGCGAACCTGAATCCGTCCATGCTCGGGGCGCACATCGTCAGCGGCGCCTGCCTCAGCTTCGAAATGATCACACGCAACCTCGACGACCGCGGCGGCGGCCTCGCGCGCGTCGACGGACGCCCGCGCCTCGTCGAAGGACTCGCCATGCCCGACGAAGAAACGGAATTCGGCCTGACCTGCTACAACTCGGCCACCTCGTGGATCGACGTCGACGCATTGCTGACGGCGTTCGGGCTGACCCGCAGCGAACTCGACGACGAAGCCAAAGTCATCGAAGGGATCCGCCGCGTCGGTGCGCGCATGCCGACCTACGTCACCCTCAAAGACGTCAAGAAGCGCTGGGGCCATGGCCAGGAGGACATCTTCCCCGTCGCGCAGTTCGAAAAGCTCTGGGGCGACATGACTGCGCTGCCCGAGGTGCGCAGCAGTTTCATGGCCGTGCCACGCCTGCGCGGACAGCAGCTCAAAGATCCGGCTCAGCTCGACGGCTGGCTGCGCGACGGCAGCGCAGCCTACGTCGAATCGCTGTGCAAGTTTTCGTAGCGCACAACCAACGCGAAATGCATAGCAGTCAGGTGTATCCGCGGTTAGGAGCAAGTTTCGACAGCAAATTTTTCTCACGCGAAGCCGCGAAGAACGCGAAGGAAAAAGCTTGTGAAGGCTTTTCCGCGCTTTTGCTGGAGAAAGTCTCTTCGGCGACGGAATTCAGATTTCTTTGCGTTCTTCGCGGCTTCGCGTGAGTCAAATCTGCCGTCGAAATCTGCCCCGAACTGCGGTGGCACCCATGCGGTCAGCCGGTCTACAATTCCGGTCGTCATGTCGAAGACTTCGCGCACCGCGCATCGCACATCGCTTTTCCCCGAATCCGTCATCCGCGAAATGACCCGCGTC
>CAXNFZ010000138.1:0-7445 GCA_964201495.1 Chloroflexota bacterium
ATGGGGCAGTTTCAAAGCGCTGTCGCGCATGAGCTCTTCTCCGACGGGCGGAAGCCCGCGGCCTGGCCGCCGTCGCGGTCCGCAGAGTTTCAAAGCGCTGTCGCGCATGAGCTCTTCTCCGACCGCAGCTACCCCGGCTGATTGGGGTGCAGGATAAGGGAGTTTCAAAGCGCTGTCGCGCATGAGCTCTTCTCCGACTGTTCGCCAGCAGCCGCTGGCAGTCGGGTTTGTTCAAGGTTTCAAAGCGCTGTCGCGCATGAGCTCTTCTCCGACTCCTGCATGGAGGCCTGCGGGGAGACGGTGGATTTCGGTTTCAAAGCGCTGTCGCGCATGAGCTCTTCTCCGACCTTGACCCGGTTGGCCGCCTGGGCCTATCCCAAGTTGGTTTCAAAGCGCTGTCGCGCATGAGCTCTTCTCCGACTCCGTTGTTAAGGTTCACCGAACGCCCCACAGTATACGCGCTGTCGCGCATATGACAAATCTCCTCTCTCGACACACCCCGCGCACAACTCCCGACAACCGTGCTTTTTTCACCGTTTTTTGTCTCGGCGCATCCCCCCTCATGACATCCTGAGCAAAGTAAAAGCCGTCCATCGTCCGTTCGCCAGCGCTGCTCGACACAGCAGGCGCATCCGCGGTCCGGCTCGAATTTCAATCAAGGGCGCGCAGCAGGCGGAGCACGCAGAATTTCCCGCACGACAAGTCGCGCGGAGACGCAGGCTTTTTTTGAAATGCATTTCTCACGCGAAAAATCTGCTGTCGAAATCCGCCCCCAACCAGCGAATGCACTCTCCGCTCACGTGCGCGATGCGTCGACGCAGACGGCGATTGATCGGCAGTGCAGTCCTATGCGTTGCTCGACCGCCCCTCTCCGCCAGGATTTCGCGCGCCGCATCGAGCCTGACACGGCAAAACTGCAAGCGAAATCGCAGAGGCACTCTCTCGCTCCGCGTACAGCCCCCCGCTCCTATACTCCTTCCATGTCCAATCCCTCTATCGCCGATGACGTCCTCTCTCTCCTCTTCATCACGGCGACTGCCGCTCCCCCGCTGCGCTGCTCTCCCTCCGGCACCCCCGCGCGCGCTGCGATCGCCGCTCTCCGTCGCGTCCTCCCGCACGATGACGAAACGCTCGCTCTGCTCATCTTCGCCGCTCACTCGGCCGAACTCATCGTCGCCGCCGCCGGCCACTTCACTCTCTCTCCCACCGCCGCCGACTGGACGGACGTCCCCTCCACGACGCGCCTCGCCGCTCTGCGCACCGCCGTCCTCGCTCACCCGCTCTCCACTCGACGCTGGCGCGCCGCGCGCCTTCCCGGCTGGCGTCTGCTCTCTAACCTGCCCTCGATCGACGCTCTCGTTCCTGCCGGAAGCCCCAACTCTCCGCGCAATGTCGCTCGCCGCATCGGACGGCTCTCTTCTGACCTCGTCCTCTCGGATTCCCCCGCTTCGTCCGCGCTCGCTCTCGCCGCCGCTCTGTCCCGCGCCGACGCGCTCTTTTCTCCCCAGCGCTCCTCCAGACAACGTCCTCTCTCCGTTCAATTTTCTTTCGAAGACGCCCGCCATCGCGCTTCGTCTTTTTCAATCAGCTGCCCTTCCCCACCCGCTCGCTCTTTTCTCGAACTCGCCGCCTGCGCAGATTTGGTCGCGCCCGACACGCTGCTCTTTCACGCCGACAGCTTCGCACGCGCCCTCACCCTCGGCGCCTCGGCAGCTCATCTCCTGCAGATGCTCGATCGTCTCCTGCCCACGCTCACCCGCCCCCCGGCCTTCGACGCCGCCGTGCGCCGCTGGAGCCGCACTCACGGCCGGCTGCGCCTGCATGAAGTCCTGCTTCTCGAAGCGCGCTCCGCCGCCGATCTGGACGACGCCCTGCACGCACGCCGCGCCCGCGCTGCCGTCGCTCGCACGCTCTCGCCCCGCGCTGTCGTCGTCGATCGACGCTTCGCCCCAGCACTCCGCCGCCGCCTGCGCCGCCTGCCCGGCTTCGTCGACTCTTCGCTCCCCACGGAAGAAAATATGCTTCCGCCCAGCGTTCACCTCTACCTCGCCGCTCGCATCGCGCACGCTCTCCCCGATCTCGTTCCGCTCCCCTGGCGCACGCCGCACGCTCTCGTCGATCAGCTCCTGCGCGCGCTCTCTCCTTCCGAACGCAATCTCGCCGAGCAGGCGTTCATCTCGTGGCAGTCTTCTCTCGGTCAGCGCGCTCTCCCCGCATCCTGGT
Organism: Chloroflexota bacterium; assembly: GCA_964201495.1. GTDB lineage: Bacteria > Chloroflexota > Anaerolineae > J036 > Brachytrichaceae > CANJQH01. The sequence goes on from CAXNFZ010000138.1 coordinate 2,224, forward strand.
CCGAACTCGATGCACCTTCTCCAGATTCGCTCGAACCGCGCACGCGCGCGATGCTCGATCGCTGCTCTTCCGCCATCGCCGCCGCCCATACGCTGCTTTTCGAATATCACGGCCGCGATGACGCTTCTCCCACTCGCCGCTCGGTCGATCCCCTGCGCATCGAATGGCGCCGCTCGCTGCCCTATCTCGTCGCCTTCGACCTCATCGCAGAAGAAGAACGTACTTTTCGCGTCGATCGCATCGTCCGCTTCCTCGATAGTTCATCTGCTGCCAGGGAATCTTCCTCGAGCGAAGGCGCAGAACAGCCATAACAGTCTTTTTCCTTCGCGTTCTTCGCGGCTTCGCGTGAGACAAATCCTCTGTCGAAATCCGCCCCCAACCAGCGAATGCACCCTCCGCTCACCTGCGCGATGCGTCGACGTGGACGGCGATTGATCGGCAATGCAGACGTATGCGATGCTCGACGCGCCCCTCTCACCCGATGATGTAAAACGGCTTCGCTCGTTCCACCTGCCCAACTCCCATCGTCACAATTTTTTTCACCGTATCCTCGTCGAGAAAATAAAAGCGCACGCTGTCTTCTTTCGGCGCAATCAGGCGCGTCAGCTGGTCGCGCATCTTCTTCGCCGTCTCGATCCCAATGTCGCATTCGAACACGCTGTACTGCACGCGTGTGCCGTAGTTGAGCATGGTCCTGTGCACTTTCGCACGCCGTCTGTCGTCGACGATGTCGTAGCTCACCACGATGAACATGTCTCACCTGCTGTTCTCACCTGCTCATGCCGGGGTCGCGGTCTCTCACGAGCCGCCTGCTGGAATCGAGTGTATCCGCCGTTTGGGGCGAATGCATTTCTCACGCGAAGAACGCGAAGAACGCGAAGAGGTCCGAATCCCGTTACCGAAGAATCTTCTTCGAGCGAAGGCGAGGAAAATCCACAAAAAGCCTTTTCCCTTCGCGTTCTTCACGGCTTCGCGTGAGGAAGATCTGCTGTCGAAATCTGCCCGAAACTGCGGACGCACCCACTGGAATCCCCGCATTACGCATCTCGCAAAAATTTCTGTCCGCCTCCGATCAGGCGCACCAGCTCGATGCGATGCAACACGTCGTCCGCCAGCGCGTCCGCCAGTTGATTCAGTTCGCGCGGAACATAGACATACACCACCTGCTCGAACCCACGCGCCGCTCGCTGCGCCCGCCCGTGCCAGCGCCGCAGCGCTGCGTTCCGCACGTCGATCTCGCCTCGCATCTGCTCCACCACCACGCGGCTGTCGGAATAAATGCGCAGGCTGCGCACGCGCAGGCGCTGCGCCTGCTCCAGCCCGAAGACCAGCGCCGCATACTCTGCTTCGTTGTTCGTCATGACCGGCAACGCCTGCGCCGCCCAGCCCAGCAGCTCGCCACCCCGCCCTCGCAGCACCATCCCCACTCCCGTCCGCCCCGGCTGCACAGACGCATCCACGAACGCCGATGCCGCCTGCTCCGCCACGCGCGCGCGCAGCAATTCGATTCCTCCCGGCTCAGCAGCACTCACGCCTGCCCCTCGCTCAGGAACGGCTGATACTCACGCTGCTCGCCCCGCAGCACGCGCGCAATTTGTCGCACCTGCAGTTCGACGCAGCGCCGCAGCGTCGTGCGCTCCTGCGTGTGCGGATATTCCACTTCCTGCGCCATCTGCGTTTCGTAGTCGGCAATCACCCGCTTCAACGCCTCTTCCTGCAGCGAAACCGGCCGCTCGACCGGACCGCCGCTCCGAAAATCACGCTCCTTGATCTTGCCCAGATTAATCATGGTCACCAGCAGCGCATCCACTGCCACCGGCCGAAATTCTTCCATCACGTCCAGCGCCAGCGACGGCCGCCCATATTGCACAGTATGGAAGAACCCAAGATACGGATCGAGCCCGACGCGCCGCACCGCCGCCAGCACGTCTTTCTGCAGCAGCGCATAGCCGAAGCTCAGCAGCGCATTTACCGGGTCAGGCGCAGGATGATACAAACGCTGACTGAATCCCATCGGATTCGTCAGCAGATTTTTGAATGCCGGCCAGTACCACGCCGCACCGCGTCCTTCATATCCGCGCAGGCTGTCGGCATCTCCCGAATGAATCGACTGCGCCAGCATCTCGCGCAGCCCCCGCACTGCATTTCCCCACACGCGCTCCGCGCTGCCCGCCACTGCAAGCTCGCGCCCCCCGCGTTCTCTCACCTGCAGGCGACGCTTCGATGCTTCCAGGAATACGAGCTGGTTCGCCAGCTTCCCCGCAACGACGCGCTTCGCCAGCGCCAGATTGCGCGCCGGGTCGCTCATCGCCTCCAATTGCCGCAATCGCAGTTCCGCGAATTTCGATTCGTCCCCGATCAGTCGCCCGAGCATCCGCCCACCGCGCGTCATATACACCACGTCGACTTCCGACTTCAACAGCTGCGCGATCGCCTGCGACGTCAGCTGCACGTCGGTCGTCACCACCAGCTGCTCGAGCTGGTGCAGCGGTATCTGCGCCACGACTTTGTCTTCATGTCGCACCACCAGCCGCTCGTCTTCTTTGTGCACCCGCGCACCCTGCTGCTGCACGTAATAGGTTGCCATCGTCACCTCTCACTTCGCAACGACTCCGGCCTGCGTCGATTTCTCCCATCGCGAAACACATTCGTCCTTCATCTTCGTCCTTCATCTTCATCCTTCATCTTCGTCCTTCATCCATGAGAAGAAGACGAACGTGTTTCGCGATTGGAAACTGACTCAGCCGCGCCGCTTCTATTTCACCCAGTACTGTTCGCTCTTCACGAAGAACGCCCCGAGAAACGACCATCCCGCATCGAACTCCGTAATGCGCGTCTTGTGCGGGTTCACGATGAGCTTGATCTTCGCCAGCGCCCCTCGCGCCTCTTCCAGCGCGCGTTCGGCTTCGTCCTGACTGCGGCACAGGATCACCCAGTCGTCGGCGTAGCGCACCAGCGCTCGTCGCGCCCTGCTCATCGCTGCGTCGAACTCATGCAGATACACGTTCGCCAGCAGCGGCGAAATGGCCGCCCCCTGGCTCACGCCGCGCTCCTGCACCTCGACCGGCCCACGCCTTCCCCCCGCGCCCAGCACGCCGGCACGCAGCCAGCGCTCGATCAGCGCCACGTAGCGCACGTCGCCCAGGTCGCGCTCCAACAGCCGCAGCAGCACGCTGTGCTCCAGGCTCTCGAAGCATTTGCGAATATCACCGTCCACGACCCATCTGAGCCCGGCGTCCCGCAGCCGCGTCACCTGTGCGACGGCGTCTTTCACGCCGCGCGATTCGCGAAAGCCATAGCTGCAATCCAAAAATCGCTGTTCATAGAACGGCGCCAGCGCCGCATGCGCCGCGCGCTGCACGACTCGATCACGCACGTTCAGGATGCTGATCGGACGCATGTCTCCCGGCTCGCCGCCGTTTTTCGGCAGCCAGACGCGCAGCGCCGCCTGCGGTCGATATCGCCCGCTGCGCAGCTCACCACCCAGATCGCTCAGATTCTGCTCCAGCCGATGCTCGAAATCTTCCACGCTCTGCTTGTCCGGCCCGGGTGCACCTCCGTTCGTGCGCACTTTTCGCCACGCTTCCGCCAGCGATGCCGGCGCAAACGCATCTTCGAAATGCATCACCGCCGTCCCGGTGCGCGCCGCACGCTCACCCACCTTTGGCGGCAACCGGCGCAGCAAGTCATCCAGCAGCTTCATGCTTCACCTCGCGTCAGGCCCCGCCACCGGCGCCCGTTGCGAAAATATCTGTCGGCAGCGCGCCCAAGCGCGTAGGTCGCGCCGGCGGTGACGCCCTGGAACAGCACGCCGCCGACCAGCGGCGCGGTGCGCAATAGCAGCGTCGCCGCACCCCGCAGCAGCATGCCCGCGAATACCGCTGCCAACAGCTCACGGCTGTAGCGGTCGTTCGGCGCGTCTCCGTACACCGCCGCGATGCGCATCACCAGCTGCATCTGCACCGCCGCGCTGTTCGGCACGTCCGCGAATGGGTTGAAGTCGAAGCCGCTCATGCCGCTCAACGCCGCCGCTCGCCGGATCACGCGCCGCACTGCCTCGCCGCGAAACGCCGGCACTTCGCGGCCGAGCGCCACTGCCGTCGCCGGACAGGCGTCGGCGATCGCCGGCAGCAGTCGCTCGAGCACGCCATCGCCCGTCACAGCAGAAATCGCCACGACGCGCGCGCCCAGCACCGCCTCGGCCGCCGCCGCGTCCAGCTGCGCTTCGGCCGCGTCGATCTTGTTCAACACGATCACCAGCGGACGCCCACTGCTGCGCATGCGCCCAAGCGCCTCGATGTCACTCCGCTGCACGCCGCCGCACGCGTCGATCATCCAAACGATCAGATCCACCGGCGCCTCTGCCTCCACCCAGCCCAGGCCGTCTGACCCCGCCCCGCGCGTCTCGAACAGGCCGCAGTCCTCAGCGCCGTCGCCAATCGTGGTGTCTGCCGCCGCCGAGCCGTGCAGCCCCTGCAGATGCGTCAACAACATGCTCTTGCCGCAGCCCGACGCCCCCATGATCCGGATGCGCACCCGACAGTCCTGGAGCACGTCGCCGCGCACGCGCTCCCAGTCGAGCGCGCTGAACGCCGCACCGAATCCTCCGCCGATTCCCCCGCCGATTCCCCCGCCGATTCCCCCGCTCCCCGTGCCGGGCGCACCGATTTCGGTCGACGCAATGCGCCGAAATGCGGACATCGCCTGCCGCACTCCCTGCACCGTGCGCTCGCGCAACGTCGGCGACGCAGGTCCACCCTCCAGTGCGTTGAACGTCACTTCGGCCGTTCGCTCTCCCTCATGACGTCGATGTCGCCACCAGCGCGTCATGACATCGCCTCCACCGAAATCGGCGCGAACGCCGACGGCGCACGGTAAGTCACACGCAGCCGATCTCCCAGCGTCACGACATCGCCATCACGCAGCACGCACATGGCTCCTGTTCTCGCAGTGAGCAGGCAGCCATTCATATCGTCCACGTCGATTCTTCCTGCTGCACCGCGCGGCTCGGCGTCGCCGCTCTTCACCTGCAGCGGCCCGGAGCAGATCCATATACGCCGTCCGTAATGCACCAGATCGATGTGATCGATGCGCTCGCCGCTCGAACGATCCTGCACGGTCAGCAGGCCGCTCAGCGTCAAGCCGACGCGTCGGCGTTTCAGCAGGACTCCTGCCGCCAGCAGCACAAACACAATCGGAACGCCGACCTTCCACGCAACGTC
>CAXNFZ010000139.1:0-7426 GCA_964201495.1 Chloroflexota bacterium
CAGGCGCTCGACATCGTGATCGGCAAGGGACCGAGCGCGCGCAGTGTGCGCCTGAAGCTTCCGCCGATCACTGTGATCGGCGCGACAACGCGGCTTGCCCTCATGACAGCACCGCTGCGCGCGCGTTTCGGAGCGCACCTGCGCGTCGATTTTTACCCGGTTGCGGCCATCGAGCGGATCGTGGCACGCGCTGCGCAGCTCCTGCAGACGCCGATGGACGACGATGCGCTCAGCGAAGTGGCTCGCCGTGCGCGCGGCACCCCGCGCGTCGCGCTGCGGCTGTTGCGCCGCGTGCGCGACTTTGCTCAGGTGAAGGGCGATGGCCGCGTCACACGAGACCTGGCGGTTGGATCGCTTACGCTGCTCGAGGTGGACCCGCTCGGGCTTGACGACATCGACCGTCGCGTTCTGCATGCCATCATCGACAAATTTGGCGGAGGCCCCGTCGGCCTTGAGACGCTTGCCGCGAGCATCAGCGAGGAGAGCGACACGATCATGGACGTGGTCGAGCCGTATTTGCTGCAGCTGGGCTTTTTGGATCGCACGCCCCGCGGACGCATCGCTACGGCGCGCGCCTACGCGCATTTCGGCACGCCGTATACGCGGTCCGATCAAGGTCAGTTAGGCCTGTAGGGCGTGTGAATTTTCAAGTGCAGCAGGATGTCGTTGATCTGTGCGAAGCCGCTTTTCCCAGAGCTGAGCAGCAGGTCGAATTCGCTGCGCTCGAGCATCACCCATTCCTCGCCAGCCGCCAGTCGCCTCTCAAGAAGCTTTCCGAGCAGATCGGTGTGTGCGTCGCGCAGCTGGTGTGTGCGCTGGTAGCCACGCAGCGCTGAGCGAGGATCCATCAGCAGCGTCTCGATCATCCAGCCGCCGTGAGCAAGAAAATTGCTCCACGTGCCTGGCGTACAAAGTTGTTCGTTTTCACTCCAGAGAACTGTGGTCACCCATGGTGCAGAAGCACTGGCCGGCCGCAGTGCTACGGCCAGTCGCTCCAGAGTACGGAGTCGTGCACGCGGTGCGTCTTTTGTGAGTGCGCTAAATTGTGACGGGCTTCCGGATATGCCCGGGCTGCGCACACTCGTTTCGTCATGAAATATCGCAGTGGCGTGCATCTCTGTCAGAGCCAGCACGAGTTCCTGGCCGGCTCTCTGCTGCACAAGATGTGTGCCGTCTCGGTGCAGACTGGACGTGTCGGCTGTGCCGCGCGCGATCAGCACGCAGCGCAACAGGTCGTGCAGGAGTGCGCCACGCAGGAGCTGCGCGACGGTCATGTCGTGGACGTGCTTTTCGATGCCGTCGATCGAGGCTGGGGTCGCGCGGGGTGCGGAGTTGAACATGGTCATGTGCATGGTCATGTGGTAAAAACTTTCGCAATGAAACTCACTGCCATGGCGGCGATGATTATCGCAGTGCTCTCTGTCGCGAGCACAGGGCTGGCTGGAGCGCAGTCGCCGACGGCGAATTTTCTGTCTCCGCGACCATTGACCGAGGGTTCTGTCGCGTTGCGCGCAGGGCCGCAGATTCTGGTGGCGCGTGTGGCCGGCGTCGGTGGTCGGCCGATCAAGCTTCACGTGAACGGAACAGCCAGCGTCGTGACTGCTGCGCCTCGCGGCGCGCTCGGCTTTGTTCACTTACGCTGGCAGGCAGCGCAGGATGGCGAATTCGACCTTGCACTTCACGAAGGAGAACGTGTTCTGGGTCAGCCTTTGCGGGTGCGTATTTTTGGAGCAGAGGGACCGCTCGGCAGCGCAGTGACTGTGCTGTCTGGCGCCTCGATCATGGGCAGCAATCGTGCTGGGGCGGATGAGGCGCCGGAGCATCGCGTTACGCTGCCAGCATTTGCCATCGATCGATTCGAAGTGACAGTGGGTGAGTTTCGGGCGTTCGTGGTGGAGACGAAGCGACAAACGAGTGCGGAGGAGGCCGGTCGACCGCGTGAGGAAACCTGGCGTGTCGACGCGGTCGGGTCGCGGTTTGATCATCCGGTGCGCTGGGTGTCATGGTACGACGCCGACGCCTACTGCCGCTGGCGTGGGAAGCGTCTGCCCACGGAAGCCGAATGGGAGCGAGCTGCGCGGGGACCTGAAATGCAAAGACCGCAGGGCGGCGATGGCGGTGTGTTCCCCTGGGGCGCAGACTTCGATCCGGCTGCAGTGCACAGTGGAGATACGTCGGCGGTCGGTCTGCATGCGCGGAACCGTACGGCAGAGGGCGTGTATGACATGGCAGGAAATGTGTGGGAATGGGTGCAGGACTGGTATCGGCCGGATGAATATCTGCGCGGCGATGTGGTCAGCCCGGGGGGGCCGGAGTCTGGGGATCAGAAGGTGGTGCGCGGCGGTTCGTTCACTAACCCACCTGCGGACCTGCGCACGACGCGACGATTGAAAGTTGATCCGCCTGCATTTGCCGGTGATATCGGTTTTCGCTGCGCGATGTCGCAATCGCAGTGATAATCAGGCACCAGCTATGACATCACAACGCGCTGCGAGCCATACGCTTGCGTGGCTGGAAGATGCTGACGCGCTGGCCCTTGCTGAGACGCTGGTATCTTTTGCCAACAGCGATGGAGGCACGATCGTGCTCGGATTCGATGAACATGGTCGGGCCGTGTCCGCGCTTTCGACCGAAGACATCGAAGCCCTGTTGCGGCGCGCTGTGATGCTCACCCGGCCGCCGGTCAAGGCCGGCCTTGAGGTGACGGGAATGACTACCGGCCCCGCAGTGCTGGTGCTGGTGCCGCGCAGCGTCGACCTGCACTCTCTCAGTGACGGCAGGGTTTTCGTGCGGGCAGGCCGTGAAAACCGTGCGCTCACCGGAGACGAGATTCGCGGACTTGCCACCACCAAACTTACCGGCGACTTCGAGATGGAGACGGTGGCTGGGGCGACTCTGGCAGATTTCGACGACGATTTGGTGGCGGAATACATCGCCAAGCGAGAGGTGCGCACTCGCCGACAGACCGGCATCGAGGCGCCGACGGCCAAAAATGTAGCGTCGCTGCTGCGGGATATCGGCGCACTCGACTTGCATGGAAATCCGACCATCGCCGGCATGCTGCTGTTTTGCCGAAACCCGCAGGCGTTCTTGCCGCAGAGCGGCGTGGTGTTCGTGAAATTCCCTGGTGTAGAACCGCGCGGCGAGCAGGGACGAGTCGGCTACAGCCGACGCGAGGAAATCGGTGGGCCGCTGGCGCGCGTGATTCAGCGCACGTGGCAGGTGGTGTTCGAAGAGATGCGCGTCGGCGCGATTGTGAAAGGGCTTGAGCGTGAAGAAGTGTTCGAGTACCCGGAGTTCGCCGTGCGTGAGGCGCTGGTAAACGCCGTCTGCCATCGCGACTACCGGCTGCGCGGCCGTCGCATTGAAGTGCGCAAATTTGCGGATCGGCTGGAGATTATTTCGCCGGGCGGGCTGGCGGGCTACATCACGCTCGACAATATCATCGAGGAGCACTTTTCGCGGAATCCGCGCATCGTGCAGGGGCTTTTTCAGTGGGGCTATATCGAGGAGCTCGGACTCGGAATCGACCGCATGATCGAGGACATGGTGGCAGCCGGGCAGCCCTCGCCGCGCTTTCATGCGACAGCCTGCCGCTTCACTGTGACGTTGTCCAACGTTCGCGAACGCCGCACTGTGCCACAGGCGAACCTGTTGGCCGCACCCTCGACATCGTTCACTGCACGAGCGGCGCCGTCGTTGAACGATCGGCAGGAGCGCGCCGTTGCCTATATGCGTGAGTATGGACGAATCACGAATCATGATTTTCAGGCCATGTGTCCGGATGTATCTGCCGAAACGCTGCGCAGCGACTTGTCCGCGCTCGTGGAGCGCGGCATGTTGCTGCGCGTCGGTGAGAAGCGCGGCACGTACTATATTTTGAAGTAGTGCTGGTGCAGCCTTCGTTGCGGTGTCGCACGTCGCAGCATGCGGTGTCAGCGAACGCTTCTGCGAATATCGTCGACCACGCGCAGCGCGCCCATTGTGACGCCGGCGGTGCTTTGACCGGGGAAGATCGAGTCGCCCACCAGCCATGCATTCGGAAGGCCGGTCTGCGGCCCGCGCGCTGTGAAGATGCTGGTGAATGGAAAGCCGCCGACGCCACCGCGCTGACGACGCGTGTAGAAACGGAATGTGACCGGTGTGCCTTCCAGCTGCAGTCGAATGCGCTTGCGCAGGCCGGGCACCGCACGTTCGGCATTCGTGAGCATTGTCTCGGCATACATCGCTACGCGGTCTTCGTATTCCTGACGGCCGTCCGGGCGATCCCGCAGCGCCCACCAGTCCGCCGTGCGTGTGTGTGTCGAGATGGTGAGCGCGCGGTGCCCGGCAGGCGCGCGTTCGTGGTCTCCGGGCATTGAAAACGATAGAAATACAGAATTGGTTTCGCCAAGGGGGCGGTCGTAGTCGGCTACGACCTGATGATGCTCCACACTTATTCCGGACGGATCCGTGGGATGGATCGCATCGGTTTTATCAGACTTATCAGACTTATCAGACTCATCAGACTCATGAATACCGAGGTACATCGTAAACGCGCCCCACTGGTCACGTCGCCGTTTCGTTTCCCGCTGGATCGTCGGCGGGGAATCGGCGCCGAGCAAACGCGCGAAGTCCCATGGAGTGAGATTGGCGACGACGGCATCGCATGCAAAGCGCGCACCCTTGTTGGTATGGGCTGCGACGATGCGGCCGCCGCAGACCTCGAAGCGCGTTACTTCCTGGCGGTAATGCACTTCGCCGCCGTGAGCGATCAGGGCATCGACCAGTTGACGCGACAAGGTGCCGATGCCGCCTTCGACGTGATTGACGCCTTTGCGCGGCAGGTCCGCGGCCGCGGCGCCGAAGAGGGCGCTGGCGTTGTCGGCGGTGGTTTGAGCACTGATCAGGAGTTGCGCATTCAGAAACGTAAGCGCGGCGCGGTCGCGCACGCCGCTGCGTCGCGCCCAGGCACCCATCGTCTGCGTGAGCAGCGGCAGAGTGGCCAGCGTGTCAGGGCGTAGAGCTGCTGCTGTGCGGAAAAGGTCGCCGAACGACGTGGGCGGCCAGGCTGGACGGCGCGCTGCAAAATTCCAGACTGCGTCGCTGATGTTTTCGGATTGGAGAAAGAACCGCAAAATCTCGGCGCGGTCGCGGGCTGTGGCGAAGCTGCGTTCCAGCTCGGCATGCCAGTTGGCTTCGTGGCCGAAGCGAGTGATGACGCGGTCGGGGAGGTGCACACGCCAGGCGGGTTCGGCTGGCCGAGTCTTCCATTGAATGCCCAGCATGCTGCCGACCACCTCGTGTGGGCCGCCCGGCTGGAAGCCTCCGGCGAGCGTGGCTCCGGCGTCGAACCGATATCCTTTATGAAAGAACGTTCCAGCACAGCCGCCTGGGTAGACGTGCGCTTCGAGGAGTGTGACGCGGTGTCCGGCTTTGGCGAGCAGTGCGGCGGCAGTGGCACCGCCCACTCCGGCTCCCACAACAAGGATATTCATGAGAGGCAAAGAGTAAGCGAGGCGCGGATGTGTGTGGCGACAAATGAATAGAGAATGAACGCGGATGTATCCACAGTCAGGAGCAGATTTTTCACTCATTTGCGAGGAACGCAAAGTGCATCCCTGATTGGGTCTGCGTGTTCTGCTTCAGACAGTTACGGCTGACTTAGCTGACTTAGCTGACTTAAAGGCCGTGACTTGCAGCAACCCATATGATGGCGCCAACGAGAGCGATAAGGGTCGTGCTCAGCGCACCGATATGCGGATCGGCTGTCGCTGTGGCGACAGCGCCTGCAAGGAGTGCGGAGACGGCGAGCACAGCGCTCATGATGACGGAATCGAGCGCCATGACGCGGCCGCGCACGTGGTCAGGTGCACTGGCTTGGACGATGACGTTGGCGAACGTCCACACGACTGCGCCGCCGGCGTGCCCGATGAACGTGCCAAGCATGCCCTGCCAGACATTGGTGCTTACGGCGAAGATTCCGTATCCGAGAATCGAGACGAACATGCCGACGCGGATTGCGCGCTTGAGCACGTTGTGCTGATGCAAAGAGAAAAGCGTGCCGAACAGCAGCGGTGTGATGAATGCGCCGACGCCGCGCGCGACATACAGCCAGCTTGTTGCCGCGTCGCCGATCGCGTAGATTTGCAGCGCGAAAATCGAATACAGGCCCACGCTGCCGAACGTCCATGCCCACGCCAGTTTAATGAGCACATACGCGCGTGTGCTCGGATGGGCTCGCACGAAGTGCGCCCCTTCTGTCAGCACCCGCATGCCCATACTGCCGGATACCGCGGTTCCAGTGGCATTGAATCGGCCCTGAGCGCGAGAGATAAACAAAGCCGAAAGAATAAAAGATGCGGCGTTCAACAGAAAGCAGATGTCGCGACCGAGCAGCTGCGCGACGGCGCCGCCGATCATGGCCCCGACGACGATGGTAGTGGCGAACGTGGTCTGGCTGAGTGCACCGATGAGAGGAAGTTCGTCTTTTGTTGCCAGATTGGGCATGGCTGCTGCCGATGCGGGGTTGAAAAATGCGGACGTGAACGACAGCGCTGCCGTGGCCGCATATGCCAGCCAGACCATGTTGGGGGAATCGACCAACAGGTATGTCAGTGCGATGACGGCGCGAATCAAATCGGAGACGATCATGATCGTCTTGCGGTTGAATCGGTCGGCTACGACGCCTGCTACGAATAGTCCGGCAAATGCGGACGGGAGAATGCCTGTGGCGATGGACAGGCTGGCGCCGGAGGCTGATTGGGTTAATTCGACGATCAGACCGAGCACTGCGACGGTGTTGAACCAGTCCCCGAGATTTGAGACGACCTGGCCGAGCCAGATGGCGCGAACGTTTGGGTTGCGATCGAGAAGCGCGGCATATCCACGCAGGCCACGGGGGAGGGAGGCAGCTGCGTTCACGATGCGAGATGGTCGAGCAGCGCAGTCAGCCCGAGCGTGTAGCTGCGCCAGCCAAAGCCGACGACGGTGCCGATGGAGACGGCTGAGATAAACGAGTGATGCCGAAATTCTTCTCGTTTGTGCACGTTCGAGAGATGTACTTCCACGCAGGGAAGGGCGATGCCGGCGATGGCGTCGCGCAGGGCGACGCTTGTGTGAGTCAGGCCGCCCGGGTTGATGAGCACTCCCTGTGCTGTTGTGCGAGCTGCGTGCAACGCATCGATGAGCGCACCTTCGTGGTTGCTTTGCAGTGCGGTAAGTGAAGCTGCTCGCCGACTGGCAATTTCAGTGAGTGCGCGATCGATGTCGGCCAGCGTTGTTTGTCCGTAGACTTCGGGTTCGCGTAATCCGAGCAGGTTCAGATTGGGACCATGCAGCACCAGAATATGCATTGCTGAATTGTAGTAGCCCACGAAGACTCGAAAGAAATCGGGGAGTGCGCAAAGCCCAATTGGTATCCGCGAAACACGCCATCGCCCGCCCC
>CAXNFZ010000140.1:0-7424 GCA_964201495.1 Chloroflexota bacterium
TGAGTTTAGTCACTCCCTACAGTTGATGCTTCCTCCCTCCATGCTAGAATCTTCCAGTTACCCATCCTCGCGCGGAATTCTGCACCCTTTGAGCGGAGCCGCGCCATTCAACGAAGGAGCTACTTACTATGGCACTCGGCAAAGGGGAGAAAGCCGCGATCGTTGCTCAGCATGCGAAGAGCAGCAACGACACCGGTTCTTCCGCAGTTCAGATCGCGATTCTGACGACCCGCATCAACCAGCTTAACGAGCACCTGCGCACCCATAAGGGCGACCAGAGCTCGCGCGCCGGCTTGCTCAAGCTCGTCGGCAATCGCCGCTCGCTGCTGAAGTACATGCAGCGCAATGAGTCCGAAAGGTATCGCCAGCTTCTTGGTAAGCTCGGCCTGCGTAAGTAAGATAACGTCGTGTGCGCCGGCTTGGAACATCGAGAAATCAAGCCGGCGACGCTGATGTGATGCGGAGAGAGGGCTTGTAGAGATTAGAGGTTTGTGCATCAACGTATGGCGCTGATGCTCGAACCTCTAACCTCTAACCCCCTCTCCCGCGACAGGAGATCTATTTATATGTCTGATGGCAATTCAAATTCCCTGATTGTTGCGGGGCGGAAGCCGGTAAATCATATTTACACGGCCATGATCGGGGACAAGGAAATCACGATCGAGACCGGGCGGCTTGCACGCCTGGCCGGTGGTGCGGTCACTGCTCGCATCGGCGACACGATGGTGCTGGGCACGGCCACGATGTCCAAGAACGTGCGCCAGGGCATCGATTTCTTCCCGCTGAGCGTCGATTACGAAGAGCGCCTCTACGCGGCTGGCCGCATCCCCGGCTCGTATTTCCGTCGCGAAGGCCGGCCGGGCGAAGCGTCGATCCTGATTTCACGCCTCGTCGACCGCCCGATGCGCCCGCTGTTCCCTGACGACCTGCGCAATGACGTGCAGATCATCATCACGGCGCTGTCGCACGATCAGATCAACGACATCGACATCCTCGCGGTCAACGCTGCGTCGGCTGCGCTGATCATTTCGGATGTGCCGTTCACCAACCCGGTCGGTGCAGTGCGCGTCGGCCTGATCAACGGCGAGCTGGTGTACAACCCGACGATTCCTGAAATGGAGTACAGCGAGCTGGACCTGCGCATGGCCGGCACGCGTGACGCCATCGTCATGGTCGAGTGCGGCGCGAACGAGGTGGACGAATCGGTGATGGTCACTGCGCTGCGCGGCGGCCACGAGGCGATTCAGGAATTCATCGCGCTGCAGGAGCGCATGCGCGCCGAGATCGGCAAGGCGAAGTCGACTTATCTGAAGTTCGGGCAGAACGCCAATTTCAACCGCAAGGTGCGCGAATTCGTCGGCACGCGCGTGCAGGACACGATCGACCTCGAGCTGGCCAAGTCTGAACAGCAGATTGCGCTGGACGCAATCGAGGGCGAGGTGATGGCACAGATGCAGAGCATCGGCGACGTGAACGCCGACGAGCTGCATGCTGTGGTCAAGGACATGACGAGCGAGGCAGTGCGCGCGCGCATCCTGAAGGACGGCATTCGACCGGACGGGCGCACGCTGAAGCAGATCCGCTCGATCTGGTGCGAGCATGGCGATCACATTTCGCCGCGCGCCCACGGCGCTGCGATCTTCACACGCGGTGAGACGCAGATCATGAGCGTCGTCACGCTGGGCACGACGGACGAGGCGCAGGAATTGGACGGGCTGCACCCGAACAAGGAAAAGCGCTACATGCACAACTACAACTTCCCGCCGTACAGCACGGGCGAGGCGAAGGTGTTGCGCGGCAGCAGCCGACGCGAAATCGGCCACGGTGCGCTCGCTGAGCGCGCGCTGATCCCCGTGATCCCGGCGGTCGCTGAGTTCCCCTACGCGCTGCGCGTGGTTTCTGAGGCCATCAGCTCAAACGGCAGCACGTCGATGGGTTCGGTGTGCGGCAGCACGATGGCGCTGCTCGATGCGGGCGTTCCGCTCAAGGCGCCGGTTTCCGGCATCGCCATGGGCCTGATCACCGACCTCGAGAAGGGTGTGACCGGCGGCTACGCGATTCTGTCAGATATTCAGGGTCTCGAAGATCACATCGGTGACATGGACTTCAAGGTGGCTGGCACGACGCGCGGCATCACCGCCCTGCAGATGGACATCAAGATCTCCGGGCTGACGCCGCAGGTGCTGGAAGAGGCGCTGGCACAGGCGAACGAAGGACGACTGGCGATCCTCGAACGCATGATGGAGACGATCTCCGAGCCGGCGATGATGAAGGCGCATACGCCGCGCATCACCGTGGTGCAGATCGACGCCGAAAAGATCGGCGCGCTGATCGGCCCCGGCGGCAAGAACGTGCGCGCCATTCAGGAGCAGACCGGCGTCAAGATCGACATCCAGGAAGACGGCAAGGTCTACATCGCGTCGAGCGACGGCCCGTCGGCCGAGCGCGCACGCGAGATGGTGATGGCGCACGGCGGCACGATCGCCCTCGGCGGCGTCTACACCGGTCCGGTCACGCGCATCACGGATTTCGGCTGCTTCGTCGAAATCATGCCGCGCATGGAAGGCATGGTGCACGTTTCGCAGCTGGCGGATTACCGTGTGCAGAACGTGTCCGACGAAGTGGCGATGGGCCAGGAGATCACCGTCATGGTGATCGGCAACGATGGCGGCAAGATTCGGCTCAGCCGCAAGGCTGTGCTCGCAGGCTTGTCGCTCGAAGAGGCGCAGGCGCAGGATCGCGGCGGCCGCCCCAGCGGCGGTGGTCGTGGTGGGGATCGCGGCCCGCGCCGTGATTTCGGTGACCGCGGTGGTGATCGCAGCGGTGAGCGTGGCGCCACGGGTGGCGGTGAGCGGCGCCCACTGCGCCGCAGCGGCCCCCCCCGCGAAAGCCGCGAATAAGGTTTGAGCAGGAACTCTCCACTGCACTCCATGTCGATCGACTCACCGACATGGAATGCAGCGAAAGTGCTCAGGCCTGAATCGATTCTTCTCGTGAAATGCGTTATCCCTTTCCATGAAGGTTCATGAAGGTTCATGAAGGTTCATGAAGGTTCATGAAGGTTCATGAAAATTCATGAAGATCCATGAAGGGGAAAGAGCAACGTGTTTCACCATAGGAAATTGACCAGCCTGAGCAGTCCCGTGGTTTTTATGGACGCCCTCTTTTTTTCTGTTTTGCGTCCTGCGCGTCTGGCGCATGAATCGGCTCCTCTTCCGCGAGCGCATGCACCCCCCGATCGTGATGCAGAAACTGATGTGCAGCAGGAGGAACAGCTCGATGAGATGCTGTGGGTCGAGCCGCCGTATCGTGTGTTGATTCACAACGACGACGTGACGACATTTGAGTTTGTCATTAACATGCTGCAGAAAATATTTCGCCTGACGTACACGCAGGCCGAACAAGTGGCAATTGCTACGCATGTGGTGGGCATCGCATTCGTGTGCGTGCGTCCGCAGGGTGAGGCGGAGCAGCTGGTGAATAAAGCCATTTTTGCTGCGCGCATAGAAGGTTTTCCCCTGATGCTGACGTGTGAGCCGGATGCCGGATTTGCATCGGGATGACCATTCATGTCATTGTTGAAGTCATTTCACCGCAGCCTCTGTCCGGGCAATTTCACAGCATGGCAACTACTCATGCCCAGATCGATATTCCTCGTGAAACGCTGATCTTGACTGAGCAGTTCTATTTCTCTTGAACAAGCAGAATGAGTGAACTCCTGTCGCGTCTGCGGTCGATCATTGTCCGGCTGTCTGTGCAGTCGCAGCAGATACGCTACGTGCCACGTGCGTTTCTCCTGGTCTGGGAGGCTGCGCCAAAGTGGACGGTTTTGTACGTCGTTGGAATGATCATCGGCGCCATTCTGCCTGTCGCGAACATCTATATGACGCGCGCGGCGATCAATGTGCTGGTCGAGCTGGTTGGGGCAAAGCGCGTCGTTTTCGATCCTGCATTACATCTGCCGCCGTTGGTTGGAATCTTGGTCCTGATGTTGCTTCAACACGTGCTGGATGCCGTCGGCGGCTATGTGCGAATTAACCTTGCGGAGTACGTGGAGGACTTCATCCTCGAAAAGGTTCAGCGCAAAGCCTTTGAAATGGATATGGAATTCTTCGAAACCCCCGAGAGCCACGACCAGCTGCAGCGCGCTGCTAATGAAGCTGTCGATCGTCCGCTCGGATTGCTGCAAAGCATGGCGACTCTGATCAGCGGGACGATTACGATGCTCGCGATGATCGGGGTGTTGACTTCGTTCGGCTGGTGGGTTCCACTGATGCTGGTGGTCGGCGCTTTTCCGGCTGCGCTCGTCACGATGGTTTTCACCAGAGATGGACAAAATCTGCGCAGAGAGCAGACTGTTCATAGACGCTGGCTCGGATATTTGAACAACAAAATGATTGGCGCTGACAGCGCTGCCGAGTTGCGCGTCTATTCCCTGGGCCGGCATTTTCAGAATACGTACTTTACGATTCGCCGGAGAATTCGCGACGAACGCATGCAGCTGCAGCGAAAAAATATCTCACTGCAGATTGTGACTCGAATCTGGGCGTTGATCTGCACGGGCGGTGTGCTCTTGTGGGTAGTAATGCGCGCCATGACGGGGACCTATACGCTCGGTGATTTGAGCCTGCTGTATCAGGCGATTAACCAGTCTCAGGGTCACATGTTCAACTTCGTGTCCGGTGCAGGTGAGATTTACCGCAATCTATTTTTTCTGGACGACTTGTTTTCCTTTCTCGATGTGCAGCGGAAAATTGTCGACGCCCCGGATGCGGTTTTGTTGACGGGTTTGCATCAGGGCATTCGTGTCGAAGGCATCTCGTATGCGTATCCCCAGACCAAGCGGCAGGTGCTGAAAGGTCTGAATCTCGAGATTCGGGCTGGCACGGTCGTTGCCATCGTGGGCGTCAATGGCGTCGGCAAGAGCACGCTGCTGAAGTTGTTGTGTCGATTCTATGATCCGCAGCAAGGCCGCATCACGTGGGATGGCGTCGATTTGCGCAACATCGTGCAGGCAGATGTGTGGCGGCGCATCACCGTGGTCTTTCAGCGCCCGGTGGCTTATCCGGAAAGTGCGCGGACGAACATTTTGCTCGGCGACGTCGAAATGAATGCGACTCAGGACCAGATCGAGCAGGCTGCGCGCGCAGCTGACATCGATGACGCAATTCAACGTTTGCCACAGGGATACGACACGATTCTCGGCCCCATGTTTGGAAAGGCGGAATTCAGCGGCGGCCAGTGGCAGCGGCTGGCGCTGGCGCGAGCATTTCTTCGCAAGGCGGATCTGGTGATTTTCGACGAACCGACGAGCTCGATGGACTCGTGGGCCGAAGCCGACTTCATGACGCGGCTTCGCAACCTGATCCGCGGCCGCACCGCGCTGATGATTACGCATCGTTTCACGACGGCGATGCAGGCTGACGTGATTCATGTGATGCACGACGGAATGATCATCGAGTCCGGCACGCATGCCGAGCTGGTGTCACTGGGCGGCCGCTACGCCGAATCGTGGCGTCGCCAGATGCGTGATGTGATGACTGAAGCCAGCGACGACGCATCAGCGTAGTGCACTGCGAACTGTGCCAGCGCTGCAGGCGTTCGGCGATGGCCTTCCGTTTTTGCGTGCGCATCGAAGCTGCGCAGAAACGTGCTCCATGTTGAAATGCGATCAGTCGTCGCTTCGTGCCCCGCAAGAATTGCTCTACACGAACGCAAAAGCGCCTCCACGCGCTGCGTGGCATCTGATCGTTCTGCGTATGCCCGCAATCGGCGGTGATCTGTCTCAGCGGCGTCGCGCAATGTGATGCAGGCCAGCGCGAGACTCGTCGTCGTGTGATGCCGGCGCATTGCTGTCATGAGCAGCAATGCTGCGGCATCAAATCGAATCGCGCCAGACTTTTTTCCTTCCCGCGACTGGTCCTGCACCGTAGCGTATTCGCGCATCTCATCGTTGAGCTGCTCAGATGACGGCACGTCGAGCAGGCGCCAGCGCAGCACCGTGCTGCATTTCGCTGCGTTCTGCAGCGTGATGCTGCTGCGCCAGCACACTGTGGCTGGATCGTGAATGCAGGTGGGATGTTTCGTCGTCCAGCCCGCTGCTGCGGCAGTCCGTAGACAGTTTTCTGCTGCGCTGCGCGGCACGAGTATGGTCGCTGGCTCGTCGAGCGAAGCAGCGTCACCGTCATGCGGCGCGAGTGGCACGATGCGCTCGTCGAGCGGCAACAGTCTGTGCAGCAGCGCCTCGCTTTCTCGTACGTTCAGCTGGCGCTCAATCCATCGCTTGCGCTGCACACCCTGCAATCGCCCGCGCCACGGATGTTCGATGCCTAATCGACTCAGCCGCGTCTCGAGCAGCGGCAGCAGCACGAACCCTGCGTTATCGATGTCGTCGAGGTTGAACTTGCGCTGCCAGCGATCGAATGCTGCACGGGCCGCATCGTCGTGCGCCAGGCATGCATGCAGCAGAGCGAGATTTGGAAACTGTAGATTCATGATCCGAATGGCGAAACTATGCAGAGCGGCAAGTCGAATTGAGGTGCGTCGTGACGGCTAGAGATAGTCGCCGGCGATCAACGCCAGTCGCTCGCGGGCTGCGTCGGGAATGCGCTCGCGCACAGTCATCACCGCATGGCGCATGACGCCGGCGGTCTCATGCGGCAGCGCCGGCACGGCGTCGACGATGCGCGCGATCGCCTGCTGCGCGAGCGCAAGATTGTGATGCATGCGCTCGATCACCATCTCGACGGTGACTTCGCCTTCTTCTTCGCGCCACACGTCGTAGTCGGTCACATGTGCCATGATCGCGAAATCCATTTCGGCTTCGCGCGCCAGGAACGCTTCCGGGCAGGCGGTCATGCCGATGATGTCGCAGCCCCACGTGCGGAATGCATGGCTTTCGGCTTTGGTGCTGAAGCGTGGCCCCTCGATCGTGATCAGCGTGCCGCCGTCGTGCACAGTTCCGCCGGACGCGCGCACCGCGTCGACGACGGTGCGGCGCAGGCTGCGTGCAAAGGGCTCGCCCACCGACGCATGACCGACGGCGCCGTCGTCGTAGAACGAAGCGGCCCGGTTGCCCTTGGTGAAATCGAACAACTGGTTCGGCACGACGATGTCGCGCGGCCGCATTTCGAGGCGCAGGCTGCCGCAGGCGCTCACACTCACGACGTGCTTTACACCGAGTGACTTGAGCGCGTAGATATTCGCACGGTAGTTGACTTCGCTCGGGTTGCGGCGGTGCCCGCGCCCGTGCCGCGGCAGAAATGCCACCCGTCGCCCGTTCAACGTCCCCACGATGACTGCGTCCGACGGCTCGCCGAAGGGCGTGGGCACGACTTTTTCCTGCACATTGGTCAGGCCGGGCATGGCATACAGGCCGCTGCCGCCGATCACGCCGAGGGTAATGAAGTCGCTGCTCATGGGTG
>CAXNFZ010000141.1:0-7393 GCA_964201495.1 Chloroflexota bacterium
GTCACTCCCCACGCACATCCTGAGCTCCGCCTTGGTGTAACATTCACACTTTAGGAGAAACTGATTTACATGGCAAAGATAAAGATCGGCATCAACGGATTCGGCCGCATCGGCCGGCAGGTGCTCAAGGCGATGCTCGAGCGCCACAGCGACAAGTTCGACGTCGTGGCGATCAACGACCTCGTCGACGCGCCCACCAACGCGCATCTCTTCCGCTACGACTCCAACTACGGTCGCTTCAACGGCACCGTGACCGTCGACGGCAGTGATCTGATCATCAACGGCGACCGGCTGAAGGTCTTCGCCGAGCGCGACCCGGGCGCGATTCCGTGGAGCAGCGTCGGCGCAGACATCGTGATCGAGTCGACCGGCCTGTTCACCCAGGCGGAGAAGGCGCGCGCGCATATTGCCGCGGGGGCCAAGAAAGTCATCATCAGCGCGCCTGCCAAGGGCGAAGACATCACGATCGTGATGGGCGTCAATCACGAGAAATTCGATTCATCGAAGCACAACGTGATTTCGAATGCCAGCTGCACCACCAACGGACTTTCGCCGGTGGCCAAGGTGTTGAACGACATCTGGGGCATCGAGAAGGGCATTCTGACCACGGTGCATGCGTACACCAATTCGCAGCGCCTGC
This sequence comes from Chloroflexota bacterium, assembly GCA_964201495.1. Taxonomy (GTDB): domain Bacteria; phylum Chloroflexota; class Anaerolineae; order J036; family Brachytrichaceae; genus CANJQH01. Next base: position 641 of record CAXNFZ010000141.1, read on the forward strand.
TCGACGTGGCGACGAAAGACCTGCGCGATGCGCGCGCGGCTGCGTTGAACATCGTCCCGGCTGAGACCGGCGCTGCGCGCGCCGTCGGCCTGGTGATTCCTGAGCTGCAGGGCAAGTTCGCCGGCATGGCCTTTCGCGTGCCGACCTCGACGGTGTCGGTGGTCGACTTCACGGCTGTGCTGAACAAGGCTGTCACCAAGGACGAGATCAATGCTGCGATGAAGGCTGCGTCCGAAGGTGCGATGAAGGGCGTGCTTGCCTACACTGAGGAGCCGCTCGTCTCGACCGACCTCAAGGGCAACACCCACTCGTCGATCTTCAGCGCGATCGACACACTGGTGGTCGGCAACATGGTCAAGGTGATTTCCTGGTACGACAACGAGTGGGGTTACTCCTGCCGCGTCGGCGACCTGGCCGCCTACATGGGAACCAAGATGTAGTTTTCGGACGGCAGTGGACGGCCGATGGCCGACTGCTGACCGCCGTTTGCACGCCTCCTCCTGAGCCATTCGGGGGGAGGCGTCTTTGTTTTCCGCTCGTTCATACGTCCGGAAGCATTCGTGCGAAGAGATCTGCAGTTTGGTGCGCATGCATTTCTCACGCGAAGCCGCGAAGAATGCGAAGATGTCTGAATTTCGTCGTCGAAGAAACTTCCTCAGGCCAAGGCGCGTAAGGGCCATAAAAAGCTTTTCCCTTCGCGTTCTTCGCGGCGTTGCGTGAGAAAAATCTTCTGTCAAAAATTCGCCCCAAACGGCGGATGCACCCGTCGCCGCGTCGCCGGGCAAGGCCGTCCGTCGTCGTACAATTCTGCCTCCTTGATGGTGGCAACGCATTCCTCCGCCTTGACGGCTTTTGCTGCGCGCCTTGCGCGCCGCGCTCGGATTTTCGCGCTTCTGCTGCGTCATATGCCGGCAGGGGTTGCGATCGCGATATTTCTCTCGATTTGTCTGCGCCAGCTTGAGCTGCCTGGTTTGTATTACGACGAGGCACTTGATCTGACGCCGATGTTGACGTGGATGCACGGGGGGGCGCCGGAGCTGCTGCGCGGCATCGGAGTGGGGCGGTTCCCGGTGATGCTGCTGGACTACATGGGCAGCCTCGGTGGCTACGTGACCGTGCCATTTTTGTGGATTTTTGGCAGCGGTGTGGCGGCGGCGCGGCTGCAGCCGATCTTGTTTTCGGCCGTGACGATTCTGCTGGTGCATGTGCAGGCGAGGCGCTGGTTCGGGCCCTGGGTGGCGGGTGCGACGGTGCTGCTGCTGGCGGTGCAGCCCAGCTTCGTCTGGTTTACCCGTCAGGGCATCAGCGTGACCAGCGTGATGACCGTGTTCGCGTGGAGCAGCCTGCTCTTGCTGCATCCTTTGGAGCGGCCGGGAGAATCGAATCTGCGGCGGGGATGGCGTTTCGTCGGGGCGGGCATCATGCTCGGCCTGGGATTGTGGGCCAAGCTGCCATTTCTGTGGTGGCTGATGATGCTGGCTGCCATGGCGGTGCTGGTGCTGCTGCGGCGGGGAATGGGTGCGCGCCTGCGCGATCTTTTGCGGCGGGCGGCGCCGTTCGTCGCACTGGGTTTTGTGGTTGGAGCTGCGCCGCTGCTGTATTTCAACTTCATCGGCCTGCTGCGCGACGGGCAGCCGCACACTGCGGCGCTGATTTTTGGTTCAGTGCTGCGGCCGACGCAGCAGTTTGGCGTGGACAACCTGGATTTTGCGACCAATCTGGCTACTTCGTGGTCGAATTTCAAGGTATTCATCGACGGCAGCTATTTTTGGTACAACGGCGTCACGTTCAGCAACGTCTATGCGTTGCCGGTGCTGGGTGCGGCTGCAGTGCTGGGGGTGGTGCTGGCTCCACGGCGACGAGTGCTGCGCCGATGGCTGGGCGTGGTGATCGCGCTGCCGGTGGCGGTGTTCATGGGGTCGTTCACTGTCTCAGGACAATGGGCGACGCATTTTTTCATTATTGCGGGCTTGCCGCAGCTGGTCGTCGCATGTGCAGCCGTTTGGATTGCCGAGGCGGCAGCAGCGCGGATGCGGGAGCTGGACAAGCGCGTGTTCATCGCGGTCTGTGTGCTGGTGCTGATGGCGCTGCCGGCCTGGCGCGATGTGTGGGTGAATCAGCAGCATCACGCCAAACTGGCAGAAACAGGCGGGTCCGGGCGATTTTCAGACGCGGTGTATAAGCTGGCGCAGTATCTGGACGAGCGGGCGCGCCGAGGTGAAGCGCAGCCGGCGGCGCTCGACTGGGGTATTGAGAAGCAGATCCGCGTGCTGACCGACGATCGCGTGCAGCCGATTGAAATTTTCGGCTACAGCGCTGAAGCCGACGATGGATTTCGTGCGCGGGCGCGTGAAATGCTGATTGGAGAGAAAAGGGTATATGTCGTCCTCTGGGACCGATTTGCCGTTTATAATCGCCGCTCAGAATTTACGCGTCTGGCGGAAGAGATGGGCATGCAGGTGACGGAAGCGTTCATTGCGCATGAGCGCAGTGGTTTGCCCGTTTATGTCGTGCTGGAAGCGAAATGACAGCCGGATCGATCGTGTTACTGGGGAACTACTCAGTCAACGTTGGACTCCTTGAGTGATGATAAGTCGAACCTTTTGCTGAAAGGTGAGGGATAGGAAGGTCATTATTCGGGGATACGGCCAACGACTACCTGAGTAGTTGCGTTACTGGAGTACTCACATGTCAATTAACGGAAAGGCGATGGGCAAGATCGCCGCTGTGCGCGGCGGCGTTGTAGACGTCGAATTTAGCGCCGGTGCGCTGCCCGAGATTTACGAGGCGGTCGAAGTTCAAATGAGCTGGGGCCGACTGGTGCTCGAAGTGCAGATGCACCTTGGCAACAACGTAGTGCGTGCGGTCGCAATGGACAGCACAGACGGCCTGCGCCGCGGGCAGGAAGCTGTGTCGACGGGCGCGCCGATCACTGTGCCCGTGGGTCCGGCTTCACTGGGCCGCATTTTCAACGTGCTCGGTGACCCGATCGACGGTATGCCGGCGCCTGAAGCAGCGACGAAGTATGCGATCCATCGCCCGGCGCCGACCTTCGAAGATCAGAAGGGTTCGGTTGAAATGCTGGAGACCGGCATCAAGGTCGTCGACCTGATTGCTCCGTTCACGAGAGGTGGCAAGACCGGCATCTTCGGTGGTGCAGGCGTGGGCAAGACGGTCACGATCCAGGAGCTGATCAGCTCGATCGCCAAATTCCACAACGGCTACTCGGTGTTCGCCGGCGTCGGCGAGCGCACCCGCGAGGGCACGCAGCTGTATAAGGAAATGGCAGAAGCGAATGTGCTCAAGTCGCTCGTGATGGTGTTCGGTCAGATGAACGAACCAGCCGGCGTGCGTTTGCGCGTGGCGTTGACGGGCCTGACGATGGCTGAGTACTTCCGCGACGAAGGCCGCGATGTGCTGCTGTTCATCGACAATATTTTCAGATTCGTCATGAGCGGTTCGGAAGTGTCGGCGCTGCTGGGCCGCATGCCGAGCGCAGTGGGTTACCAGCCGACGCTGGCCACCGAGATGGGCGCGCTGCAGGAGCGCATCACCTCGACCAAGCGCGGTTCGATCACTTCGATGCAGGCAGTCTATGTGCCGGCAGACGACTACTCAGACCCGGCGCCGGTGGCCACGTTCGCGCACCTGGATGCGACTGTGAACCTTGAGCGCAGCATTGCAGAAAAGGGCATCTTTCCGGCGGTGGACCCGTTGGCGAGCACCAGCCGCCTGCTCGATCCGCTGCTGGTCGGCGCTGAGCACTATCGTGTGGCGCGTGAAGTGCAGCGCGTGCTGCAGCGCTACAAGGACCTGCAGGACATCATTGCGATCCTGGGCATCGACGAACTTTCGGAAGATGACAAGGTTCTGGTGGCCCGCGCACGAAAGATGGAGCGCTTCTTCAGCCAGCCGATGTACGTGGCGCAGGCATTCACCGGCCGCGAAGGTCGCTATGTGAAGATCAAGGATACGGTCGACGGCTTCAATCGTATTCTGAAAGGCGAGCTGGACGAAGTTCCGGAGTCGTTGTTCCTGCTGAAGGGCACGATCGACGAAGTGTGGGCGGACTATGAGCAGAGCCGCAAGCAGGCGTAACTATGGCAACACTGCACCTTGAAATCGTCACCAGTGAAAAAACTGTCTTCGAGGGCGAAGTGGACCAGGTGACGGTGCCGGGTGGGGACGGGGTGATGGGCGTGCTGGCAAATCACGCGCCTGTGCTGTCCACTCTGAAACCCGGTGAGCTGCGCATTCGACGCGGCACGACTGTGGAGGAATTTGCCATTGGTGGCGGGTTTGTCGACATTCATGACAACAAGGTAATCATTCTGGCGGACAGCGCTGAGCGTGCGGATGAAATCGACGCTTCGCGCGCGGAAGCGGCGCGTACGCGCGCAGAAGAGATTCTGCGCAGCGCACCGACAACTGCCAAGGAAGATGTCTTTCGTATGGAGGCGGCGCTGCGCCGCAGCCAGGTGCGGTTGAATGTTGCGCGCAGGCATAATCCGCGCGCAACGACGTCGGAATAGCCGACGTACATCGATTGCCGAAGCACGAGCGACGCCCGGCTGCCTGGTGCGTCGCTCGTTTCGGTTTCCCATGAGCATATTTCGAGCGGACATCGGCATCGACCTCGGCACCGTCAACGTAGTCGTCTATGTGCGGGGCAAAGGCATCGTGATTCAAGAGCCTTCCGTGGTGGCGTTGCTGTCGCGTGAGGATCGTGTGGTTAGTCTGGGGGAAGAAGCGCGCCAGATGTATGGTCGCACGCCGGACAACATCGAGGTTGCGCGCCCATTGCGGGATGGCGTCATTGCGGACTACCAGGTCACGCAAACGATGTTGAGTGAGTTCATTCGAAAAGCACGTGGGTTTTCGTTCTTCCCACCTCGAGTGGTAATTGGGGTGCCGTATGGCGTCACGAGCGTCGAGCGTCGCGCCGTGCGCGAGGCGGCGGTCGAGGCGGGTGCGGACCGCAGCCAGGTATTTCTGCTGCGTGAACCGCTGGCGGCGGCGCTTGGCGCCGGACTGCCGGTAGATACGGCGACGGGTAATCTGGTGTTGGATATCGGCGGTGGCACAGCGGAATCGGCAGTGGTGTCGATGAACGGTATTGTGTCGGCGAATTCCGTGCGCGTGGGTGGGATCAAGCTGGATTACGCAATTCAGAACTACGTGCGCCGCAAGTACAACCTCGCTATTGGTGAGCCGACGGCAGAAGAGGTGAAGATTCGCATCGGCAGCGCAATGCTGCTCGATGAGGAACTGGTAATGCAGGTGCAGGGTCGCGACCAGGTGACTGGTCTGCCGCAGATGATCGAGCTCACGTCCAGTGAGGTGACGGAGGCGATTCAAGAGCCCCTGGCGCAGATTTCGGGTGTGGTGAGGAGTGTGCTGGAGCGTACTCCGCCGGAACTGGCGTCAGACATCATTGACCGAGGCATGGCGATGACCGGAGGTACGGCATTACTGCGTCGATTGGACGAGTACATGACCAAAGAGACGGGAATCCCGGCGTATGTCGCGGATACGCCTATGGCGTGTGTAGCGCTGGGCACCGGGCGTGCACTCGACAACATCAACGTGCTGCGGCGCACGGAATTTATCGGCTGAAGGTTGATGATCGATAGCGCGACCTGCTGCAGTGTTTTGTCATCCCCAAATTGCACGACTGCTGCCCTCTGGGGGCTGACAGGGCAAGTTTCTGCAAGGCAAAAGACGGCGTTTTTCATGAGAAACCATCCTCGCCTGGGTATTTACGGTTAAAACGTGATCAGAGAGCGAAAAATTATCCTTGCGTCGGCATCCCCACGCCGTCGTCAGCTGTTGACGCAGCTGGGCATCTTGTATACGGCCCGTGCGTCGGAAGTAAACGAAGATCCATTGGTGGGTGAATCCCCTGTTGAGACACAGCGCCGCATCACATTGGCTAAAGCAGAGGTCATTGCGCGTGATTTGCGTGATGCGTCTGGCGAATGGGTGGTGATTGCCAGCGATACGACCGTGCTGCTGGATGGCGAAATGCTGAATAAGCCTGCGGATGCGGACGAGGCGTGGGGGATGCTGCGCAGGCTGCGGGGACGGGTGCACACGGTGCAGTCGTGTCTGGTCGTGCTGGAAGGGGGGGGCGAGGGAAACGGAGAATCCGCTGGGCATGAGCGACAGGAGCGCTGTGGCATCGATTTGATGTGTTCCGATGTGCACATGCGGGACTACGGTGACGATGAAATTGCTGCGTATATCGCGACAGGAGACCCCTTCGATAAGGCAGGCAGCTACGCTGTTCAGCACCCTCAGTTTAGGCCCGTGGAAGCGATTCTGGGGTGTCCATTGAACGTTATCGGGCTGTCGCTGTGTCGATTGCGTGAGCGTATGCCTGAGCTGCCGGCATGCGATCAGGTGTGTGCGGCATGGTTTGGGCCGGGTCGTGACTGTGCAGCACCTCCCCAACCTTAAAAAGGATCGGCGGTAGTTGACAACATCGGTGGAATTCGGTATATTCACACTCCGCTTGACGAACAAGTCCTGCGGTCGAGGACGCGAAGGTGCGGCGGAGAAAAATCCGAAGCAGCGGAGCGAAGAACAAATAAGGGAAGCAGCAAAAGCGGCAAACCGAGTTTGAGAAAGAATCGAGATTGAGGCTTGACAAGTGAGTCGGTAACTGATAGCATCGACAAGCTTCCGAGCGCGAACATTAACAATTAAAAAGTGGTAAAGAGATTCGGTAAAACGTGAGAGTTTGGGTCTCAA
>CAXNFZ010000142.1:0-7391 GCA_964201495.1 Chloroflexota bacterium
AAACTCCGCGCTCTCTTCTCTTCCTCTCTCCTCTCTTCCCTCTCCCCTCTCCCCTTCCTCCCCTCCCCTTCTTCCGTCCCGCTACTCCAGCGTGATGATGGGGAACCACCGCTGGCTGGCCGCCGCCGACACCATCACGTAGGTGCCGAGGCGGAGGACCGGGGCAGTGACGAGTCCGGTGACGGGGTCATAGGACTGGTCGGCGACGAGCAGCCACTGACCGTCGTCGGCGATCCATCGGAAAAGCCAGGGTGTCTGGCCGGGGAGCACCATCGCGGGATCGACGGGCAGCGTGAACGTGGCCGAAGCTGTGAGGTCGTCGATGGGATCGAACAAGGCTGCGGTGGTGATGGTGGACACCGGGCTGCCGGAGATGACGACCTGGACATCGAAGTTCGACAGGGGCACGTCGCCGGGAGGGGAGGTAGGCGCGTCGACCGGCGTGTACGTGATGAACATGGAGCCGGTAATCGGCGCGGCGGGCTGCGGCGGCACGGTGAGTGTGACGCCGCTGGTGGTGGTGAGGACGACGCCGGAAGCGGTGGTGCCGGCGGCGGTGGTCGGCGTCTCGAAGGTAAACGCCTGCGTGAAAGTCACCACGACGCCGCCGGCCTTGACGAGGACGACGTCGACGGTGGTGCCGGCGACGGCCACGCTCTGCTTCATGGTGAAATCGATTTTGTTGTTGGAGCGGATGATGTGGAACATCCTGACGCCGTTCACAGACACCCTGGTGGCGCCGGTCAGGCCGCCGAGCGGGCTGATGATGGAGACAGTGGACGTGGTCGGGGGGCCGTATCTGGGCGAGACGTAGGCCACTGCCGGGGTCGCGGTGGGCGTGGGTGATGGTGGGACGGAAGTGGCCGTCGCCGGGGTCGCGGTGGGCGTGGCCGTCGCCGGGGTCGCGGTGGGCGTAGGCGTGGGCGTGGATGATGTAGAGCCGAACGTGGCGGTGACGTGGGTGGTGGTGGTCATCGCCACGGAGCAGGACTGTGTTCCGCTGCATGCGCCGCTCCAGCCTGAAAAGGGGGTCGCTCCATTCGCCGTGGCGGTCAGCACGATCGGCGTGTCGTAGCGAATCTCGGCGGTGCAGCTCACGCCGCAGTCGATGCCGCCGCCGCGTATCGTGCCGTCGCCGACGACGTGGACGATCAGGGACGGCCAAAGCACGCGCGAAACGTAGATGCGATCGTCGTAACCCCAGATGCTGGCGATGCTATGGCCTGAATCGTTCTTGTCGATATGGATTTCCTGTCCGCTGTTCGCGCCTTGTCCATAGATCGCGAGATGTGACAGGCTGGAGATCGTGCCGGTGATCCGCCTGTCGCCGGGCAGAGACAACACCGCGCCGACGTCTTCGTCTGCGCCGCGGTTCCATCCCGGGACGGCGATCGACCAGTCGCCGCTCTCGTGCACTTGAGCGGCGTACTGCTGCCAACTTTTCTGGTACTGCCCCCACTCGTCGTACGGCGGGTAGTAATCGAAGGAAAAGGTGGGGTCCCAGCCTTCGTATTCCCCCCAGGCGTCGGAATCTCTGGCACCGACGCGGTCGGAATCCGAGTCGCCGATGATGCTGTTCATGGCGTCGACGGTGCCGGTCACCGGGCCGCCTTCCATCCGCGTTACGGCGCCGAGGTCGGCCGACAGGCTGCCGCACGGCTCCCATTCGGGGCTGCCGATGACGTAGCGGCCATTGCGCAGGGCCGAGACGCCGTGTCCGATTTGCTGGCCGGCGCATTCGCCCACGATGCTGTTGGACGCATTCAACTCGCCGGACGTCGTGACGTTCCAACTGGCCCAGTGCACGAGGCCGCGATTGCCACCCCATCCGGAGCTGGCGATGACGTAATTGCCGTCCTCGAGCACGGACACATAGACGTCTTCAGCGGCGCCGTCCGGGATGTCCAAATACAAGCCGGACGTGGAGGTGAACGAGCCGGTCACGCCGACCGCCGCGTCCACACGCAGGAACACATTCCTGCGGGCCAGCGCATGGTCGCTCGGGTACTCCGCTTGCAGCAGAAAGACGGTGCCGGTGAGAGGGATAAGATATTTGAACCTGGCACCATTGCTGAACAGCGCATTGGTCATCGTGACGATGCCGCTGACCTGCTGGGAGCTGTCGACGATCGTCATAACGCCTCGATTACTTCGCTCCCCAAGCATGACGAAGTGGCCGTCGTCGAAGGAAAGGGGGTTAGCGTCTTGCCACACGTCGCATATTTGGTCAGGGGCGTCCGCTGGCGCGGACCAGAGTCCCGCCTCATTCGACGGCGTTCCGCCGACCAAACCCGCGATGGTTCCCCATCTCATCTTCTTGCGATACTGACTGCTTGCCCCGTCGTGGTCACAGATCAGCGTGATTCCGTTTCTTAGAACTCTCACACCGCTATACACGCCCGCGGTGAAGACGTTCGTTGCCGTGAGGGTGCCGGTGGACGGGACATCGCTGCGCAGTGGAGCGTAAATTTTTTCCTGGTTGCCCGGACCCGGATCCGGATCTTGAAAGAGCAAGACCATGCCATCGTTGCTGTCAGGGGCGAACTGCATCCACGAACCTTCCGTAAGGAATTTCAATGCGCTGCCGAAAAACAATGAATTCGAGGTAGTGACGACGCCAGTGATGCCGACGGCGCCATTTCCCCAAGTTGCCGTTTCCTCGCTGAAGACTATGTAGTTGCCGTTGGCCTGGCGCCACCTCTGGAAGGGCCAATCGCTGTGACTGAGCAGGCTGTTGGCGCTGTCGATGACGCCGGTGATGCCTGTGGGTGGCGTCCATGTTGCAGCGCCGTGGCTGACGGAGTCACCCTTCCAACTCGGACTAAAGATCACCCAGTTACCGTTCTCAAAATACCCCGCGTCTTCTCCGACTTTGTCGTCCGGCTTGGAGCCGACCAGGCTGTTCGTGATCGTGACCACACCGGTCAGGCCGATCGAACCGTCCACCCAGGTGACGGCGCCGCGCGACTCGTTCCAAACGTTGCTCACGACGAGGAAAGTGCTGTTGGTGGGATTGGCGATGATCCAGGGGGAGCCGACCTGGTCATTTGCGCGCGATCCCGTGAGCCTGCTGATCAGCGCGCCGGACTTGCCGTCGTACAAAAAGACCGCGCCGAGGCCTTCGGTCACGCCGTCCGTCCAGTTCGAATCGGCCACCGCGATGTTGCCGTTGGGGAGCCTGAGCCCGGTGTCATTCCACGGGGTGACATTCACCGGCGGCGTGATGGCGACCACTGCCTGCTCGTAGGGCGATGCGACGGCGGCGCTGTCTGCCAGGGTGGCGGTGGTCGTGTGGATCGGGAGGAGCAGTGCGGCTGCGGTCAGGGCGGCGGCGAGTAGCGTACGAAGTCGAGGGAGGTGCGCACGGTATGCAGGGTACATATGTATGATTTTTACATTGCGCAGGCGAATCTACTCATCAATATTGATGATTTTTTTACAGCGGTGTTGGGGGATTTCCGTAGATACAATTTGATCACCTCAGTGCGCAGGCGGCAGCGATTCAATCATGGGTGCATTTCCTTCGATTCCGAGTATTTCCTACGTGCTGCGGGCGCGGCTGATGCAGGTATTGGCGGAATGGCAGCGTGTGCGCGTCATCCTGATGGATGCGCCGGCGGGGTTCGGGAAGACGACGACGGCGATGCTGTGGCTGCGGGAGGTGCTGGCGATGGAGCATGCGCCGCACGTGGCGTGGGTGGCGCTGAATGCGACGTCGGATGCGGTAGAACGGTTCGTGGAGCAGGTCGGTGTGCAGCTGATGGAGTTTCTGCCGGGAGTGCGAGAAGTGCTGCAGATGGGCGGCGTCGGCGAATTGACGGTCGAGCAGGCATGGGCGGCGGTGCTGAGGGAGATCGGGACGTGCGAGCGGCGTGTGATTCTGGTGATCGACGACGTGTACGTGGTGGAATCGGAGGCGGTGCTGGCGCTGATGCAGATGATGCTGGACGACGGGCCGGAGAACCTGCGGGTGGTGCTGCTGTCGCGCAGCCGGCCGCGGCTGCAGTTCAGCCGGATGCAGCTGGCGGGGGCGATGCTGCAGCTGGGGATGGAAGATTTGTCGTTCGGACACGAGGAGTTTCTGGAATTCGTGCGGACGCGCTGGCGGGTGGCGGATGTGGCGCCGGAGATGCTGAACGGGATCGAAGCGCGGATCCACGGGTGGCCGGCGGGTCTGCAGCTGATCGGACAGGCGCTGCCGTCGACGCGGGACGTGACGGGGAGCGACCTGGCGGCGATGTCCGCGATGACGGATTTGTGGGATTACGTGGAGCGCGAGATCCTGAGGCGGATGCCGGCGCGGACGCAGGAACTGCTGGTGCGCTCGTCGCTGCTGTCAGTGATTTCGGCTGGATTGTGCGGGGCGATGCTGGAGTGGACGACGGACGAAGCTGCGCAGGTGCTGGAGGAGGCGGCGACGACGAACGGGTTGATCGTGAGCTATTGGAGCGGGGCGCAGTTGACGTATCGGGTACATCCGGTGCTGCAGGAATACCTGAGACGGCGGCTGCTGAGCACGGCGACGAAGGCCGAGCTGGGGGAGCAGCGGCGGCGGGCGGCGGAGTGGCTGGCAGCGAACGGGGATGTGGACCAGGCGCTGGCGCTGCTGCAGCCCGGTGATCATTCGGAGGTCGGGGCAGACGAGCAGGCTGTTGACGCCGCGTGTGCGGCGGACATCGTGGAGCGCGCGTGCGGGCAGGCGCTGCGACAGATGGAGCTGACGTCGATCATGCGCTGGGCGGCGCAGCTGCCGGATGAGGCGATCGTGGCGCGGCCGCGGCTGGCGCTGGACGTGGCATGGGCGGGGCGGCAGATGGAGCGGCGGGAGACGCGCGCGCTGACGGATCGAGCGGCGCAGGCGCTGGCGATGCCGTCGAACCGCTCAGAGGCGGAATCGCGCGCCATGCAGGCTGAACTGTACGTGCTGAAAGCCAATTGCCAGCTATTTTTCGAAGGACGACCGGCTGCCTCGGAAGAGGCGCTGCAGGCTGCGTTTGTGCTCGAGCCGGATTCAGGTGGATTGACATACGCCCATGCGCACTTGCTGAACGGCTATCTGAATTCAGGGGTGAAGCGGACGCTGGCGGAGCGCATTCGCAGCCTTCGGCGGGCGGCGGCGATTTTCGAGACGCTGGGCTTCACGCGCGGGTGCATCGATGCGTATAAGTTCGAAGCGCTTGCGCGCCGGCGGGAAGGAGACGTCGCCGGAGCGATCGAGGTCGGCGAAGTGCTGATTCGATATGTCGAGGCGCACGGCTGGACGCGCAGCGATGCGGCGATCGAAGGCCTGTTGTATCACGGTGAAGTTCTTTATTTTTCAGGCGCCGTGCAACAGGCGCTGGATTGTTTGAGGCGTGCGGCGGCACCGCTGGAAGGAGTGGCTTCGCGTGCGGCAACGCTGTATCAGCTGCAGTTGCGCGTGCAGTTGTGTCGGCTGGCGCTGGGCGAGACGATCGAACTCGACCTTTCCCAGGATCAACTGGCGTGGACGCAGTTGGTGATGGCGAAAGGCACGTTTGCGGTCGGCAATGATGCGTATATGCGAATGCTGCGCGATCTGCGCATGGGCCGAGCTGAGCGGTGCCGGGACACGCTCGAGGCCATGGCGCTTTCGCCGGCGGACGTGTCGAGCGCGCAGACGCCGAACATTGCGCGTCCGCTCCTGGCGGCGGAGGTGTTTTCCGGCAGCAGAGACGGCCGGTTGGAGCAGATGCTGCGGGGGTTTCTGGCCGTGCTGTTGAAAAACGAGGTGCGGTTCACGGAGATGCAGGCGCGCATGCTGCTGGTATTGCACCTGCAGAACGTCGAGCGTGAGGACGAGGCGGTCACCGAGCTGGAGCATGTGCTGGCGTTGCTGGAGCGGACGCCGTGCGTGCGGATGGTGATCGACTTCGTGCAGGTGCGGCGGCTGCTGATGCGCTGCGAGGGTGCGACGGTGCGGCGCCTGTTGTGGGCGATGCAGACGCGGACGAAGTCGGCGGCCCATCGTCCGTTCGACTTAAGTGCAACTGAGCTGCGCGTGCTGAAGCTGCTGGCGCTGGGCCACGAGACGTCGCGCATCGCCGGGGAAATGCATGTCTCGGTGAACACCGTGCGCAGCCACGTTCAGAGGGCGTACAGGAAGCTCGGCGCGCACAACCGCGTGGAAGCGCTGCGGATCGCGCAGGAGAGCGGGGTGATCTGACGGACGACCACCTCACCCCCTTTCCCTCTCTTCGTGTCCGATTCTGTTTTCGATCAGCACAGTTTTCCGCCCCCCGCGACGCGGAATCGTCACGGCGAGGGGGTGCAGCACCGCGCTTCTTCCCCCTTGCCATGACGATCCTGCGTCGCGGTACGTTGAAACGCTGCGCAAATGAGAAGCAGGATCGGGCATGGAGAGGAGGCAGGGGGTGAGGTGGTCCCCTGCCCCTCGCCTATGGCATCCCCACGCTGGGCAGATAGGTCCTGCGGATGTCGGCGACGGCGAGGCCGAAGTTGCCGGGATGATCTGTGCGGATGGTGAGCAGGCCGGTGAGGGGGTCGAAGTGCTGATTGGGAAGCAGCAGCCAGACGCCCTGCGGCGACCACTCGAATAGCCAGGCGCGTTGCCCCGACGGGATGGCGGCGGGGTCGAGCTGCACCTCGACGGTAGCTGGGTTCGACAGAGGCGCGGCCGGGGCGTCGGCGACGGAGGCGTCGGCGACGGTAGCGTCGGCGACGGTAGCGTCGGCGACGGTAGCGTCGAGGCGGAAGGCGAGCAGGGGGGCGGAGCCGGGCGACTTGGCGGGCCAGGGGATGGTGGTGTACGCGAGCACGAGGGCGTCCGAGGTGGGGAGGGACGCGGTCTGAGGCGGCACGGTGAAGGTGACGCCGGCGGGGGAGGCGATCCGGCCGCCCTCGACAAGGGAAGTGGTGAGCGAGAGGGGCGGGAGGCTCATGAGCGGGATGCTGGGCCTGCAGGCGGCGCCGCAGCTGCGCATGTTGAGGGTGAGCGTGCCGGCCGTCGAACTGAAGCTGGCGACCTCGATGTAGTAGGTGGTGCCGGCCGTGAGATTGAGGTTCAGCGATGAAGTTGTACCCGTCGAATCGTCGTTGCATCCGATCGAGGTGAGCGATCCCTGCGTGCCGGTGAACACGCCCAGCACGGTGTCGTAGCTGCTGCCGAATGTGTTGATCTGCACGAGCCCGGACGAATCGGGCGTGTAGCGGAACCACACGCTATTGGGCAATTGATTGCCGACGCAGAGCAGTTGCGGGTCGTCCTGGGCGGTCGTGGCGCTGGTGGCGTCGAGCGTGGTGCTGTAGGGGAGCTGAGAGACGACCAGCGCCTGGGAGAAGTTGTCGTTGGCGACGGAGCCGGGTGTAGGCGTCTGCGTGGGAGTCGAAGTCGACGTGGGCGTCGAAGTCGA
>CAXNFZ010000143.1:0-7375 GCA_964201495.1 Chloroflexota bacterium
AGAGGGAAGAGGGAAGAGGGGAGAGGGAAGAGGTTGGGGCTCTCATGGTTGGCGTACATCCGGGGCGAAGATGCTGGACGCCGGCGTTGCGCTCGGCTCCGGCGTTGCGCTCGGCGCCGGTGTTGCGCGGGGTGCGTCGGGATCAACGCTGATGGCGGCCGAGGCCGACCACGCGCCGACGTTGCCGGCGCGGTCCCACGCGCGCACGCGAAAGCGATAGGAGCCGGATGAGTCGAGCGCGGCGTCGTATGAGTTCGCGTATACGTCGTCGCTCAGCAGCGTCCATGCGCCGCCGTCGCGTTGAACCTGGACGTCGTACCACCATAGACCGGATCCATTGGCGCCATCCGCGCTGGTCCAGCGCAGTTCGACGGTGCGCGCGTCGCCGTCGGAGACGCGCGGTGCGGCGAGCGTGGTGCTGGGTGCTGCCGTGTCTGACTCGATGATGACGATGGGTTTGCTGGGCACCTGACATTCCGGATGTTGCCAGCGAAAGTTCGCTGCCGCTGCAAAATTCAGCATGTGGTTGCCACTGCCGTCGCGCATTTGTGCGGTGCGTGATCCGTCGGGTGCGACGAATTGGGCCTGCGGCAGGATGCCGGAAAACGTATACGTCTGCGCGGCGTTGCTGATGTTGAACAGCACACTGACGCGGCCGAGCGGCGTGCCGTAGAACGTAATGCGACTGACCGGGCCGGCCGGGTCGTTGTCTGCGAAGCTTGTGCCGAAGCGGCGCACCGACCAGGCGAATTCCTGCGGCAGAACCTGCGCGATCATCTGGAATGCGGCAAAGGTCGGCCGCGGCGCGCCGTCGTATTTCAGCAGGCCCCACGCTTTGTCGGAATCGGCGTCGCTGGCGACATTGATTTCGTCGATGGCGCGGAACCAGTAGTAGCGCTGCATGCCCTTGTGAAACGAGTAGGCTGCGTTCGCGATGAGAAACCACGCCGACTCTTCGGAGGTGGCGAAGCCGGGCCACGCGCCGTCGCGCACGCGCACGCCGCTCTCGGTGTTCCAGATCGGCTTGGCGCCGACGTTGGGAGTGAACACGCTGCGGCGCAGGTATTCGACTTCATCGAACTGCGTGCAGTGGCCGCCGTCGTACAAGTGAAAGCCGATCACGTCGTGGAAGAATCCGTTGGCGGCGGCGTCGGGCAGTGCGCGCAGCGCTTCGAAGTACGCAATGATGCGACCGAGTTCGACGCCGCGGTACATGGGCGCGAGCACGATCGCAGCGCTCGGGTCTGCGGCGCGGATGGCGAAGTACGACGCGCGCGTCATCAGGGCGAACTCCTCGGCGCTGCCGCACCAGAAGTCGAAGAAGTTCGGCTCGTTCCAGATTTCCCATGCGCGCACCTGCGATTTGTACCGTGCAACCGTGGCGCGCACGAACTGCGCCCAGTGATGGTTCGGGTCGTCCCACGCCAGATCCAGGCCGGTCGGCACGCCGAAGTAATTGCCGCAGTCGCGCCGGGCGAAATTCGCGGGCGCGATGAGCACGCCGAGGATTTCGAGATTTTGCGCACCGGCGTCGGCGACGAGTGCGTCGTAGCCCGACCAGTTGAACGCACCCTTGCTCGGCTCGATGGCATTCATGTTGAACGTGACGCGCTCGTGGCGGGCGCCGGCGCTGCGCATGTGCGGGTAGGCGCGCATGGCGCCGCCGCCGACGTAGTAGTTGCCGAAGTTGGCGCCGAGTGCATTGCTCTGGGCGACCACCGCAGCCGGCGCGACGATTTTCCGGGCCGGCGCGCTGGGCGCGGCGAGCGGCGCAGTGGCCATGATGCGCGCGCGATCTTTCGCTGCTGCGGCGACGTCGGCGTCGATGGCCTGTGCGCGGAAGGCAGTCGGTGCGTCGGCGGCGGCCTGCTGGGCAGTGAGCGCTGCGGCGTCGTGCGGCCGATCGATCTCCTGCGCGGTGGTGGCGCCGGCCGGCGGCGGCGCTGCGCAGCTTGTGAGCAGCAGCGTCGCGCTGATCAGGCTGGCGAGTAGACTTGGGGCTTTGAGCATGAGTGCCGATTCTTGGGACGCATCCGATCCAGCCGCCATCATTTTGAGCGACCGCTATTTTCTGCGGTCGATCATCGCTGCTGGCGGAACGGCTACAGTGTACAGAGCCGAAGATCGCACCCTCGATCGAACGGTGGCGGTGAAAGTCCTTCGTTCGCCGTATGCACCGCGTGCGACGCATGCAGGTGATCCGCAATTTGCCGGGCGCTTTCGTGATGCAGCCGTTTCAGCGGCCGTGTTGAATCACCCCAACATCGTCACGATCTTCGACGTCGGCAGCGCCGTCATCCACGGTGAAGATACGCCCTATGTTGTGATGGAATTCGTCGACGGAGAAAATCTGCGGCAGCGCATGCGCGATGGGAACCGATTGCCCGAGGAAGACGCCGTGCGCCTGATGCTGCAGATCTGCAGCGGCGTAGGGTACGCGCACAAGCGCGGCATCCTGCATGGAAACATCACGGCAGAACGTGTGCTGCTGACGCGGGATGGGCAGGCGAAGGTGACCGGCTTCGGTGCGGCGTCCGTCACGACGGCGTCCGTCACGACGGCGTCCGGCGACGTGTACGCGCTGGGTGCGCTGCTTTTCGAAATGCTGCACGGCTGCGGGCCTGGAGATGTGCGAGCGAATGCGGCTGTGAATGCGCAACTCGCGGACATCATCGGGCTGGCGCTGTCGCCGGATCCGGGGCAGCGGTATCGCAACGCCGATCATTTTGCGTCGGTGCTGGTCGATCATCTGATGCGCAGCAAGCCGCTGCCGCCGCGTGCGGCGAGCACGTCGAGCGTCGCGGAGCGCGTGCAGGCGCGGCAGAATGGAGCGCAGGCTCCTGCAGCGCAGGCTCCTGCAGCGCAGGCTCCTGCGCCTGTGCCATCCGGGCCGGCGCGCGAACCCGCGGCTGCGCCGACATTTGTGGCGCCCACTGTGCCGCAGCGAGCGGAGGAGCCGGGCGGGCTCGGATGCGGAGTGATTCTGCTGACGATCGTGGCCGTATTGAGCGTGCTTGGGCTGATCCCGTTGTATGCGTGGGTATATGTCGAATACACGCGGCCGCCGAAATCAGGCAGCGGCGTGTACGTCGCGCCGACAGCTTCGCCGGTGCAGAAACTCGTGATTCGCACTGAACCGGCGCTGCGCGCGACGCGGACGGCGGCCGCGACGACGGCGTTGGTCGAACTGCCGGCGGACCTGACCGGTCGGCTGTTGGACGACGAGCTGCGCCGCTGGTTCGCCGAACGCAAGCTGATGCTCGCCGAGCGCAGCGTGTACGGACTGGATGCGCAGGGGACGATTCTGTCGATCGAGCCGGATGCGCCGAGTGTGCGCGAGGGCAGCGTGGTGACGCTGACGACGAGCAGCGGCGGGCAGGTTGCGCTGAATATGCAGCTGGGCGACGCAGTAGTGATCGAGTCGGCCCGCTTCACGCGCGACGAATATCGGCCGGGGATGAGCGTGCAGTTCGAAGTGACGTGGCGGGCGCTGCGGCCGGTGGGCAGGGATTACCGCGTGTTCGTGCATCTGCACGATCTTGCCGGGAATTTCATTGCGCAGACCGGCGACCGGTCGCCGGCGAACCGCGGCGAACCATTTCCGACGGCGGCGTGGTCGGCTGATACGGTGGTGGTGGACACGTACGAGCTGCCGATTCCGCTGGATGCGCAGCCGGGGCTGTACGAAATTCGCGTCGGCTTGTATGACGATGCCGGCCGCCTGTCGGTGACGGGCGGCGACGCTGAGCGCGTGAAGGCCAGCGGCGTGGTGGTGAACGTGGTCAGAGTGCAGTGAAGCTCCCCCCTCATTCCCCCCTGCTATAGTCGCGCCGAATGCGACCGCGTCGACGCCCAGACGTCGTGCGGCCGGGCGGCAGGCCCGGATCGCCGGCGTCGTTCCTTTTCATCGGTCTCTTCCTGTGCGGATTGATCGCCGTTGCGGCCGTGTTGTCGCGGCAGTTCACGCTGCAGCCCGACGGCAGCATCGTGGTGCGATTGCCGGATCTGCCGGATCTGCCGGTGCTGCCGGGGCAGGGCGTCACGCGCACGCCGGCGGATTACCCGGCGCCGCTCGGCACGATCGAGTCGCCCGACGCCGAACTGATCACGCGCGATTACGAGGCGGCGCCCGGCATCGCGGCTTCGGACATCAAGACGCGCGAGCGCGGCCTGCAGCGTCACATCGTGCAGCCCGGCGACACCATCTTCGGCATCGCGCTGCAGTATGGGCTGATGCCGGAGAGCGTCCTGTGGTCGAACTACACCACGCTGAAGGACAACCCGGATCTGCTGCAGATCGGGCAGGAGCTGGCGATTCCGCCGTCGAACGGACTGGTGTATGTCGTCGAGCCCGGCGACACGATCGAAGCTGTGGCGCGGCGTTTTCGCGTCGAGGCGGCGGCGATCGTGGCCGAGAGCGTGAACAGCTTGAGCGGCGTAAATCAGGCGCTGCAGGCGGAGCAGGTGCTGTTCGTGCCCGGAGGCGAGCGCGAAGTGGTGGTGTGGCAACTGCCGAAGCCTGTGGCCGTGCGCACGACGGCGAAGGGCGCAAAAGTGTATCGCGTCGGCAGCTGCGGTGAAATGGAGATTCCCGAGCTTGGGGCGGGCGATTTCGGGTTTCCGACGAACCGACGGTACCTGAGCGGCTACAATTTTGGCCCATCCCATGGCGGCTGGGACCTTGCTGGCCGTCTGGGAGAGCCGATCTATGCGTCGGACGGCGGCACAGTGGTGTATGCCGGATATTCGCTGGATTCGGCCGGCAGACCACGTGGGTATGGGCAGTACGTGGTGCTCGATCACGGCAACGGATATCGAACGTTGTATGCACATGCCAGCCAGTTGTTCGTGCGCTGCGGGCAGCAGGTGGCGCGCGGCACGGTAATCGCAGCGGTCGGCTCGGTTGGCAAATCAACCGGTCCGCATCTGCATTTCGAGATTCGGCTCGGAGACAACTACGTCAATCCGGCGCAGTTCATGTCGTTGCAGGCGCGTTAGACGCGACGGTTGCGGCAAAGCAGACGATCCCTTGAATCACAGTCTTTCGGGACGGTGATTCGAGGCAGATTTCACAACCAGGAATGAATGACGACAAAAAGCGCGCAATCGAACCGGTGAAGCCATCCCGCCCGGGGCGGCTGGCCCGTCCGGCGGTTTCGTTTGGAGCGGCGGCGGATCGGGTGGCGCTGGAAATTCGGAACGGCGGCGAGTGGATGCGTTCCCCGCAGACGCGGCGGCGGGCCGCGATGCTGCTCAGCCGCATGACTTCGCATGCGGCGATTCTGTTCGTGTCGCTGGTGGCTGTGGCGCTGGCCGGGCTGCGGCTTGGGTCTGCGGCGGTGGGAGGAGGCGGAACGGCTGCGTTGCAGCAGGGCAGCGTCGGTCGTTCACCGACGGTGCTGGTGGGCGGCGACGCGTCGGCTGGGCGCTTCGGCGCTGGATTTCAGCAGGCGGGTGCATCTGGTGTGGACGGCAGCATCATCGTGCGGGATGCGTCCGTCTTCTTCGACCCATCGGCGGCGCAGGCCGCATCGGCGGCAGGCGCGTCCGCATCGCGGCGCGGCGAAATTACGTTTTATACGGTGCAGCCGGGCGACGTGATCGAAAGCATTGCGCGCCGATTCGGTCTGCAGCCGACGACGATCGTGTGGGCCAATCAGACGATCGAGGACAACCCCGACTTGTTGAAGGTTGGGCAGGAACTGACGATTCTGCCGGTGGATGGCGTGTACTACACTGTGAAGAACGGGGACACGCTGGCTGCGATTGCACAGCGCTTCAAATCTGAAACGAATGACATCGTCGGTGAACCGTTGAACGGCATCGCTGATGGTTCGAACCTGATGGCGGGCGTGAAGATCATCGTGCCAAACGGAGTGAAGACGGGCGCGTCCAGCTCGTCGATTGCGCCGGCGCCTTCGCGCCGCATCGCTGCGCCGGCCGCACTGGGAAGTGGTTCGGGATCAGCGACGGGTGCGTTCGTCTGGCCGACCAACGGATTCATCTCGCAGGGATTCTGGTCGTATCATCGCGGCATCGACATTGCCAACAGCATTGGCACGCAGATTGCTGCGTCGGACGGCGGCTACGTGCAGTATGCGGGCTGGAGCAACGTCGGGTACGGCTACATGGTGCAGGTCGACCACGGCAATGGTTTTTCGACGCTGTATGCGCACTTGAGCTACTACTACGTCGACATTGGGCAATATGTGTCGAAGGGGCAGGTGCTTGGGCTGATGGGCAGCACTGGCAACTCGACCGGCCCGCATCTGCATTTCGAAATTCGCTACGGCGGCGGGACACAGAATCCGTTTTCGTATTTGCCGTAGGCGCCACTTTTCAGGCTGGATCATTTCCCCCTCGCGAAAGGGTGCATTCGCGAAAAGGGGCGAATATATCTCTCACGCAAAGAACGCAAAGAACGCAAAGAACGCAGAGAACACGAAGAACGCAAAGAACACGAAGAACGCAAAGAACGCGAAGAGGTCTGAATTCCGTCGCCGAAGAAACTTTCTCAAGCGAAGGCACGGAAAAGCCATCACAAGCTTTTTCCTTCGCGTTCTTCGCGCCTTCGCGTGAGACAAATCTGCTGTCGAAATTCGCCCCTTTGGGCGGATGCCCCCCTCGCGAAACGCATTATTTCTTTTCCAGAAGGAGGAAGGAATAGCACGTTTTGCATGTAAAAATCGATCTGGGCTTAAGTAGTTACGAAAGATCCATAGAAGGTCTATAGATCAATAGATGCGACGGCTCGCAGTGAATTTAGTGTGAAATCTTCGCATCGTCTTCGTAACCTCATTCTTTTTCATGAATTTGTCGAGTGCGGCATTTCCTAGAATCTGCAACGACTCCGCGTGCTCTCAGTGTTTGCAGCCAATCATGCTAAGTGAGTCGCCAAAAGTTCTGGCGGCAGATTCGCCTCCCCCGCTTTGCGGGGGAGGCGAATCTGCCGGACAAAACTTATGGACAGGAACTTAGTCGAGGTCTAAGCGTGGGGAATCGTGGGGAACATTGATCTGCGCCTGAGCAGTTGACTGCATTCACGAAATATCCGAGCCGCGGCCATAGCAATTCCATGACGAAGAACTCTCTGCAAATATCACGAACCCGATTGAAGCCACCACGAAATCTATTGCGGAATTCGTTCATCTGCCTGAGCGTTCTGGCGATGATGACGCAGCCCGGTGCGGTCAGAGCGGGCGGCTCTGCGCCCGAAGAGAGCACCGAGGACAGCGCGGCACAAATTGTTTTTGAGCCGTCGCTGGACGCGCATGAACGTCGGGCGGCGACAGTGACAGCCGTGCTGGCCCGTTCGCGGGCGCTGCAGGACCAGGCTGAGCTGACGAGCCTGCCGGCGGAACCGACGGTGCGGATG
>CAXNFZ010000144.1:0-7289 GCA_964201495.1 Chloroflexota bacterium
CCGTGATTCCGCGTATCGCACACGGCGTCACCCGCCAGCCCGAGCCCGTCGATGTACACCGGCGTCTCGCGCGGCTCTTTGTAAATGCCGGTTTTGCCGTTGACCTTCGCGTCGCTCATCGCGCGCGCCGTTCCGATGTTCACACTGAGCAGCTTCATGCGCGCATGATATCCGACCGCCGCAAGCCGAATCAGGGAGCATCCGCAGTTTGGGGAAGATTTCAACAGAGATCGCGAAGAAGGCGGAGCACGCGGACTTTCGCGCGGAGACGCGGAGATGCGGAGACGCGGGCTTTTTGGGGAATCGGCGGTGGTCTGACAAAAAGCCTTTTCCTTCGCGTTCTTCGCGCCTTCGCGTGAGACAAATCTGCTGTTGAAACTCGCCCCAAACTGCGGACGCACCCACGTCCGTCATCCGCCGCCCATCCAGCTAGAATTGCCGCCGCCACCATGTTCCAATCAGTCTCTAACCAAGTCGACTTTCCCGCTCAGGAGCGCAGCGTGCTCGCTTTCTGGGCACGCACGAGCGCGTTCGAAAATTTGCGTCGCCTCCGCAAGGACGCGCCGCAGCATTGGTCGTTCGTAGACGGCCCGATCACCGCCAACAACCCGATGGGCGTGCATCATGCCTGGGGCCGCACCTACAAAGACCTCTGGTGCCGCTTTCATGCCATGAAAGGCGCCGAGCTGCGCTGGCAGCAGGGCTTCGACTGCCAGGGGCTCTGGGTCGAGGTCAACGTCGAAAAAGAACTCGGCTTCACCACCAAGCGCGACATCGAAAACTTCGGCATGGCGAATTTCATCGCCCTCTGCAAACAGCGCGTGCTCAACAGCGCCGCACAGCAGACCGAACAGTCCGTCCGCCTCGGCTACTGGATGGATTGGAACGATCCCGCCGAGCTGCGCATGCTGGCGAAGAAAATCGTCGAGAACCCGTCCGAAGTCATCGAGCTCGAACGCGACGGCGAAAAAGTCCGCGGCACCGTAGAACAGCTCGTCGGCAAACTCGGCATGCCCGAACTGGGCGGTTCGTATTTCACGTTCTCCGACGAGAACAATTACATGATCTGGTCGTTTCTCAAGCGCTGCCACGAGCGCGGCTGGGTCTACCGCGGCACCGACAGCATCCCATGGTGCGGCCGCTGCGGCACCGGCATCTCGCAGCACGAGATCGACACCGAAGGCTACAAGGACCGCGATGACCCGGCCATCACGATCCGCTTCCGCATTCGCAGCCAGGCGGCCGAACCGGCTGTCGACTGGAAGTCTCCCGAAGCGCAGGCGGCGTTCGACGCCACTCCCGCCCGCTTCATCCTCGCCTGGACCACCACGCCCTGGACGCTGCCAGCCAACGTCATGCTCGCTGTCGGCCCGAAGCTGCGCTACGCGGTCGTGCGCCAGTCGCACGCTGCATCCGCGACCAGAGACGGCGAGTCGGCCGTCTATTTCCTCGGCGCCGGCGTCCTCAAAATGCTGCGCGGCGAGTACGAGGTGCTCGGCGAAATCGACGGCGCCCAGCTGGCCGGCTGGACGTACGAGGGCCTCTTCGACGAAATGCCTGCGTGGATCGACGCCAACAAGCGCTGGGCCGACAAGCACGGCTTCGACGCCGAACGCATGTTCGAACACTGCGTCATTCCGTGGGACGAGGTCGGTGAGGCCGAGGGCACCGGCGTCGTGCACATCGCGCCCGGCTGCGGCCCGGAAGACCACAAGCTCGGCAAGGAACACGGCTCGCCCATGGTCGCCCCGCTCGGCGAGGATGGCCATTACCTGTCCGGCTTCGGCGAACTGGTCGGCCGCCACGCGCACGAGGTGCCCGACGCAGTCGAGAGCATGCTCAAGCAGAAGGGCTTCTTCTACCGCCGCGAAACGTACCGCCACCGCTACGCACACTGCTGGCGCTGCAGCACGCCGCTGGTCTATCGCCTCGTTGACGAGTGGTACATCAGCATGGACGAGCTGCGCCACGACATGATGCGCGTCACCGAGACGATCAACTGGGTCCCCTCCTTCGGCAAGGAGCGCGAACTGGACTGGCTCCACAACATGCACGACTGGATGATCTCCAAGAAGCGCTACTGGGGCCTGGCGCTGCCGATCTGGGAATATCCCGATGGCACGTTCGAAGTGATCGGCAGCCACGAGGAACTGCGCGCGCGCACCGTCGAAGGCTGGCAGGAATTCGAAGGCCACACGCCGCATCGCCCGTGGATCGACGGCGTCAGGATCAAACATCCAGTCACCGGCCAGATCGGCACGCGCGTCACCGACGTCGGCAACCCCTGGCTCGACGCCGGCATCGTCGGCTTCAGCACCATGCGCTTCCGTGCCGACCGCGCCTACTGGGAAAAATGGTTCCCCGGTCAGTTCATGACCGAAAGCTTCCCCGGCCAGTTCCGCAACTGGTTCTACGCCATGATCGCCATGAGCACCGTGCTCGCGGATGTGCGGCCCGCCGACACAATTCTGGGCTTCGCTACGCTCGTCGACGAAAAAGGCGAGCCGATGCACAAGAGCAAGGGCAATTCGATCGAGTTCAACGAGGCCGCCGACAAGGCCGGCGCCGATGCCATGCGCTGGGCCTACGCCCGCCAGGAATACGACGACAACCTGCGCTTCGGATACAACTACCTCGGCGAATGCCGCCGCAATCTGCTGATTCCGCTCTGGAACGTCTATTCGTTCTTCGTCACCTACGCCATCGCCGACGGCTGGCAGCCGCACTCGGCGACGGCTGCTGCGCCTGAGTCGCTCGACGCCTGGATCCTCGCCCGCCTGCAGCAGACCATCAACGACACCGATCGCGCACTCGACGCCTATCAGTCGCGCCCAGCCGCGCTGGCCGTCGAACGCTTCGTCGACGATCTGTCGACCTGGTACGTTCGCCGCAGCCGCGCGCGCTTCTGGGGCAGCGAGATGACCGCCGACAAGCAGGCAGCCTACGAAACGCTGCACTCAGTCCTCACCACGCTCTGCAAGGTGCTCGCACCGTTCACGCCGTTCATCGCCGAGGTCATGTGGCAGAACCTCACCGCCGGCCGCACGCTGGTGGACGCGAATGCACAGGCCGACTCCGTCCACCATCAGCTCTTCCCCGCCGCTCGCGCGCTCTCGCCAGGCGAAGAAGCCCTGCTGCGCGAAACTGAAATCGCCCGCCGCGTGGTCAACCTGGGCCACAGTGTGCGCTCGCAGAGCAAAGTCAAGGTGCGCCAGCCCCTGGCCGGCGCGCGCATCGTCGCCGACGCCGACGCGCGCGCCGTTATCCTCGCGCAGCACGAAATTCTCTGCGATGAGCTGAATATCAAATCCATCTCATTTGCCGAACGCGCCGAGGAGCTCGTCACGTACAAAATTCTGCCCGACCTCAAAAAGCTCGGTAAGAAGCTCGGCCAGAACCTGCCGAAGGTGCGCGATGGTCTCGCCGCCCTCGACGCCGCGTTCGTCGCAGCGGAAGTGGCAGCCGGCCGCGCTGTCACCGTCATCGACGGCATCTCCCTTGCGGCCGACGAAATCATCGTGCAGGCACAGCCGCGCCCCGGCCTGGTCGTCGCCGGTGAGGCCGGCATCGTCGTTGCGCTCGACACAGCGCTCACCGAAGAGCTGATCCACGAAGGCCTCGCCCGCGAGGTCGTCCGCCGCATCAACGACGCCCGCAAAGCCGCCGGGTTCGAGGTGTCCGACCGCATCGCCACCTACTTCCAGGCCACCCCCCGCCTGGCCGCCGCCATCGCTCACTTTGAAAATTACATCAAATCAGAGACGCTCTCAGTGATTCTTCAGTCCGGAGTCCCAGAAAATGCCCCTACTTCGACTGACGAGTTCGATGGAGAAGGGTTTACAATGAGCGCTATTAGAAATCCTTAAGTGGTTACTTTGCGTCTAAGCCTAAAGCCTAGTCAGAGTAACCATAGTGGGCCAACCTATGGCGAAATCGCATAGAGATTCCTTGTTTCAAACCAAGACTTCGCAGGGCGATCAGCCTATGTCCAACCAGACATGGAAAGTTGCCGAGGCAATTGGCGTAGAGCAGGCGCGCACTCTTGATGAAGTGCTCGCGCTGCTTGATGTCGCAGACCCGCAGCGCTTCGTGGCGCTGTTCGGCAGCCGCGACAACGCAAGTGTGCTTCTCAGCGAACTGACGGCAGTGCGCGGCCTGCGCACGCCAGCTCGTCGGCGGCTCGTCGGGGTCGTAGTTGATGCCACCAGGCTGCCTCTGAACATCGAAGCCTGGCAGCACCTGCTGCTGTCGGTGCTCGATAAGCTGGCCGAATCGGTGCACTCGCCGCAGGAAACCGTGCTGGGCCTGCGCAGGCAGCTGGAAGAAGTCGCTCAGCTTGAGCGCGCCGGGGATGAGTCGGCTTCGTTCGCCGCCGCCGCCTTCGCGCACCAGTTCCGCAGCGCGCTCCCCGGCCTGCTCAATACCGCCTACGCCGCCACGCAGCAAATGCTGGTGGTCGGCATCGACAAGCTCGATCAGGTCGACGGTATCTTCGCGCATGATCTGCTCGAAGCGTCGCGCTACTTCCTGAGCACGCCGAACTGCGCAACACTTCTCGCTGCCGATGAACGCATGCTCCTGGAAAATCTGCGCATCGCCGTGCCCGGCGGCGAACAGATGATGGCTTCATGGTCATCGGATCGCATTGCCGTGCCCGACCGCAGCGCGCCAGCGCAGAAACGTGCGCCGCTGCGCGTCGAAGCGGCCCCTCAGGCTGCAGCCGAAGGTTCGCCCGCGAATCGCGGACGCACGCGCAGCGACGCGCTCGCCGCTCTGCCCAGCGATTCCGGCAAAGTTATCCGCGAAATGCTCACTCCGGATCAGCGCGCTGTCGACGGCGCATGCGAAGAATGGCAGGCCGCCATGGCCGCTCTGCAGAAGCGCCAGAACGAAGGCCTGCCCGCGCGCGTCACAGGCCCCCAGATGGCCAAGCTCATCGCACTCAAGCTGCTCTCGCGCCGCCTGTTCGATGCCGCTCGCCAGGATGTCTCGCTGCTCACCCGCCTGGAGCGCGCCGCGCGCACTGGAACAGCCGACACGTCCGACGAACATCAGCGCCTGATGGCACTCAGCCCCAAACTGACCGGGCTTTTTAAGTCGGCTCCCAATTTCATCGGCATCGAACCGCGCGATATCGCCACCGCCCTGCGTATCCTGACCGGCACGTCCACGGGTGAATTCACAGTGACGCAGCCGATCGCACGCAGTGCTTCGGGAGCGGCATCGCTGCGCCGTGCCGTCGCTTCCAACGCCGGCAACGCACCCATCGCCGCTTTTTTCTTCTCAGCCGTCGCCATCGTCGCAGTCGATCAGGTCGCCAAGGCAGGCTCAGGCGTCGCTGCCACAGTGCCCAACATCACCTCCAGCAGCCTCATCAGCAACGCCGCCATGCTCGGCATGGAACTCGTCGGTCTGGCGCTGGCGCTCCTGATTCTGTTCTTCTGGGGAGTGGCGCGCCGCAGTCGCGTCTATCAGGCCGCCTTTGGCCTCATCACCGGCGGCCTCGGCTCGAACCTGTTCGACCACGTCTACCTCGGCGGCGTGGTGAACTTCGTGCCCATCGGCAGCGTCACGCTGAATCTCGCACACCTCGGCCTGCTCGCCGGCGCTGCACTGCTGCTCATCTCGCTGTTCCGTTCACAACCTGACGTGGTAGAACTGGCCGAATGAACGTGCCTGTCCTTTCTCGCGTCGCGCCGGCCATCCGGCGCATGCAACTGCTGCTCATCGTCGCTGGCGCGGCGATCGGCATCGATCAAATCAGCAAGTGGGCCGTCGAGGCAAGCATGGAACTCTATGAGTCCATCCCCATCGTCGGACACTGGTTCGGGCTCACGCGCACGATGAACACCGGCGCAGCCTTCAGCATGCTCCAAAATGGCGGTGTTATTTTCATCGTCATCGCGGCCGTCGTCACTGCTGTGATCCTCTACTACGGCCCGCGCCTGCCCGAGCATGATCGCGCCTCACGCGTTGCGCTCGGCCTGCAGCTCGGCGGCGCACTCGGCAATGTCATCGATCGCCTGCGCCAGGGCTATGTCACCGATTTCCTGCACCTGAAAATTCCAGAAATCGGCTTCGACTGGCCCGTCTCCAACATCGCTGACATCTGCATCGTCAGTGGCGTCATCCTGCTCATCATCCTCAGCCTGCGCGGAAAAAGTGTGCTGGCGGACTAGGCAATGCACATTTCACATTGCAGATTTCACATTTCTGAAATGTGCAATGTGAAATCTGCAATGTGAAATGCTCTTACTCTTTCACCCGCTCAAGATACTCGCCCGAGCGCGTGTCGATCTTCAGCAGGTCGCCTTCCTTGATAAATGAAGGAGCTTTGACGACCACGCCGGTCTCGAGCACACAGTCCTTCAAAACGTTCGTTGCGGTATCGCCGCGCACGGAGACGTCCGTCGACGTCACGCGCAGCGTCACGAACGTCGGAACCTGCATGCCGGCGATCTTCGAGCCGTCCAGCACGAGCAGCTCGCACATTTCGTTTTCCTTCATGTACTGCGCCTGCTCACCGACGATGTCCTCGTCCAGCGCAATCTGCTCGAAGTTCTCGACGTCCATGAAGTTGTACGTCGCGCCGTCCTGATACAGATACTGAATCGTGCGCGTCTCGGACTGCACCACGTCGATATCGTCACCCGCACGCATGCGGTCTTCGATCACCTTGCCGTTGTTCAGGTTCTTCAGTTTCAATCGCGTCATCGCGCGCCAGTTGCCCGGGGCGATGTGCTGAAATTCGACGACGCGCCACACGTCGCTGTTGTAGCGGATCAGCATGCCGCGCCGCAGGTCAGATGTTGTTGCCATAGTTCTCCCTAAGTTATTGAATGGGCGGGCATTATCGCACTTCACTCCGGCGTCGTGTACGCCGCTGTAATGCCGCCGTCGACGCTGAACGCCGTTCCGGTCACGAACGAGGATTCATCGGAAGCCAGGTACAGCGCGGCGTAGGCGATCTCTTTCGCCTGACCGAACCGCCCCATCGGAATGTGCACCAGCCGGCGCTGCTTCTTCTCCGGCGTGTTCAGATACTTCATCAGGAGCTCGGTATACAACGGCCCCGGGCACAGCGCATTCACACGAATGCTCTCGCGCGCGTGCACCGCCGCCAGCTCGCGGCTCATCGCCAGCACCGCACCCTTGCTTGCCGTGTAGGCCAGCTGCGGCGTCGCCGCCCCAAGAAGCGCCACGAACGAAGCTGTATTCACAATGCTTCCGCCGCCCGCGCGCCGCAGAGCCGGTATGCCGTATTTACAACCCAGCCATACCCCTTTGAC
>CAXNFZ010000145.1:0-7272 GCA_964201495.1 Chloroflexota bacterium
GGGCGCAATCGTTCCTGACGCCGCTCCGCACGATGCCGAAACTGCTGGCCGCTGGGTGTGGGAGAGCACTTCTGGTCGCGGCGTGGACGTCGCATTTGAAATTGCCGGCACGGATGCGGCCGTCGAGAGTGCGCTTTGGGCGGTCAAACCTGCCGGCCGCGTGATGCTGGTCGGCATTCCGGACAATGACGCGACGCGTTTCCCGGCCGGTCTGGCGCGCCGCAAGGGCGTCACCCTCCAGCTGGTGCGGCGGATGAAATTCGTCTATCCCCGCGCTATCGCACTTGCGGAACAGGGCATTGTCGATTTGCGCGCCTGCGTCTCCGACTGTTTGCCGCTTGCGCAGACGGTCCAGGCGTTTGAACTGGCGGCGCGTCGGACTGGCCTGAAGGTTGTCGTCACAGGGTGAATCTGAGACTGATCGAAAGATAGACCCCAAAAATCAGCTGCTCGCAACTGCTTACAATAAAAGGTGCGCCTGTCCACTGATCGTTTAGCGTACGATTTCTGCGATCACGTTGTGATCGGCGACTTCACGCGTCAGCGTCACCACGACGATTTCAAATGGGACACCGCTTTCGGATGGCGGGGTATTCATAGTCGTATCCGTAAAATTGACAATCCGGTAACCGATCACGCGTTTTTGATTATCGTATGCCGTTGCGATGAGTCGTACTCCTTTGGCTGCAGTGCGCACGGTCAGAACCTGTCCTACCTGCAGGGAGTTCGCACTCACCGCGGCGTTGTTTGTTACGATTTCGTCAGTATTTACGCCCAGCTTTATTGCGATGTCCAGCAAGGTATCTCCCTGCTTGACCGTGTAAAGAATTGGCTGTAATTCCGTGTTGATTCCAGTAAGGTTTGAAATACGACCGCGAACGATCATCTGGTAATTTTCTTTGCTGATTGCTCTTTCGCTGATGTTCAGCCTGGTCAGGCGAGAAGGGTCGACGATATCTCCAGGCAATGCATCGATTGCGATCGAGCCCATCGTGCCGTTCAAAGCAGGGAAATGCACTCGGAAGGGTGATGTCTCCTGCGGGCCGATGAGATCTCGCGCAACGAGAACCATCTTCTCGGATATGACCGTAGCGGCTTCGTCACGGATAGACACGTTCACCTGCACCCGTGTGATGGTATCGGGCGAGTTGTTCCATATTTCGCCGACTGCCTCCAGCCCACCTGCCAGCGTGCGAATCAATTTCACCCCACGCACCACGATCAACTTGTTGGCGTTTTTAGAAGACACATTTTCTGGTTCTCCGGGCGATGTACCCGGTACAACCTGTTGCTGGTCGTCGCGTACTTCCAGCGTCGGCCACGGCGTGCGCGTGGCTCGCCCTGCCTGGATGACCTGCACGATCGTCGTCGTCGGCGTTGTGGCCGTCTGATCGCCGCACGCAGACATGATCAGGCATGCAATGACCAGTCCTGCGCTGCGCCTGTGTAGAGAGTAGGGCACGAGCAGGATTATAGGGCAACGTCACTTATTGTCTTGTGGATGGCGTGTTTTGCGGATACCAATTGGGCTTTGCGCACTCCCTGTGGATGCGTGCATCCGGCGTTTGGGGCGAATTTCAACAGAGGGCGCGGAGATGCGGAGACGCGGGCGTTTTGAGGGATCGACTGTCGTTCGATTTGGATCTTTCCGCGGCGTCTGCTCACGTGCGCGATGCGTCGATGCGGACCTCGATTGCTTGTCAGCGCAGAAGCATGCGGTGCTCGACCGCCCCTCTCCGACAGGATTTCGCGCGCTGCATCTTCGCCCCAAACTGCGGATGCGCCCCTGCACGCAGGGTGCATTCGCCAAAAGGGGCGAATGCATTTCTCACGCGAAGAACGCGAAGAGATCTGAATTCCGTCGCCGAAGAAACTTCCTCAAGCGAAGGCACGAAAAAGCCATCACAAGCTCTTTCCTTCGCGTTCTTCGCGCCTTCGCGTGAGACAAATCTGCTGTCGAAATTCGCCCCTTTTGGCGGATGCGCCCCTGCACGTACGTACACGTATATGCTGGCATATACTCTCGCCCGTGATCCGCAAGTTGAGAGTTGCCCTTCGTCTCGCCGCGACGCTCGTCGCCACGCTTACCTTTTACGCATGGTTTGAGATTTCGCTGCTGCTGCATGGTCGCAACCAGGCGCGCATGTTCGAACTCCGCACGCGTGCCTACCAGGGGTGGGCAAAAACCGTCGCCCGCATTTTCGGAATGCGCGTGCGTGTGATTGGCGCACCGCCGCAGCCGCCGTATTTCTTCGTGATGAATCATCTGAGCTACATCGATGTGCTGCTGGCGGCAATGTTTCTGCCGGGCGCCAAATTCATCGCCCGCCATGACATGGCGAGCTGGCCGCTGCTCGGCCACATCGCACGACGCGTCGATACGATCTTCGTCGATCGCACGAGCCTGAGCGCCATTTCGGACGTGTGTCGCCGTGTCGATGAAGCTTTCCAGAGCGGCTATGGTGTAGGCATGGCCCCGGAGGCCACAACTGGCAAGGGCGATCGCGTGCTTCCGTTTCATGCTCCGCTGCTGGAGCCTGCCGTCCGCAGTGGTGTGCCGGTCAGCTACGCCGTGATTCGATTTCGCACTCCGAATGGTGAGATGCCGGCGTACCAGATCGTGAATTGGTGGGAAGATATTTCATTCGCCGCGCACGCGATGCGACTGCTCGAGGTGCGTTCGTTCGAGGCCACGATCTCGTTCTGCGTCACGCCTGTGACGGCCGCGCATCGCAAGCAGCTGGCGCGTGACCTGCACGACGTCATCGCTGCCGAGTTCGTTCCGATGGTGACCGAGGATGGTGTGCCGCTTGATCATCTGACGGCTCGCGGCGCCGCAGTGTAGAGAAGCAGCTCTGTGCACGCGCCGTTTTTCTCGTGCTATGGATTCACTTTTTGCCAAACTTGTCCCAGCTCAGGTGCAGATGCTGAGCATGATCGCCGCACACGCTCGTGACGGCGGCGATGCGGCCTATCTCGTCGGCGGCGCCGTGCGCGACTGGCTGCTCGGGGCGCTCACCATCGATGATCTTGACTTCTCGGTCGATGGAGATTCGGTGGAGTTTGCGCGCAGCCTGCAGCGGATGCACGGCGGAGAGCTGCTGGTGCACGAAAAATTTCGCACCGCTCGCTGGATCTGGCAGGGCGCCAGCGTCGACATCGCTATGTCGCGCGCCGAGGAATATCCACGGCCGGCGGCGCTGCCCATCGTGCGGCCGGCGCCGATCGAGGTGGACCTGCGCCGGCGTGATTTTGCTGTGAACGCCATCGCGCTGCGCCTGACGGACGAGCGCTTGATTGACCCGTTCGACGGCCGTCGTGATCTCGAGCAGCGCCTGCTGCGCAGCCTGCACGAACACAGCTTCGTTGATGATCCGACGCGGCTGCTGCGCGGCGCGCGCTACGCGGCGCGCCTCGGCTTCGCGTTCGATGAGCCCACGCTCGCGGCGATTCGGCGCGGTGTGCCGCATCTGCGCGCGCTCAGCGGCGAGCGCATCAAATACGATTTCGAATTGATCTTCCAGGATCGCGCCCCGGCGGCGGCGTTGCTGCAGCTGCGCGAACTTGGCGCCTTCGGCGCACTCGGCGTGCCGACGCCGGAGCGGCTCGACACGCTCTTCGATCGCGCGCGCGAAGCATTGCTCGCCGGCGCTTTTGATGTCGGCGCGCTCGACCTGTCGCCGGCGCGCGTGCTGTGCGCAGTCGGGTGGGGTGCGCTGACGTACGCCCAGGGTCAGCTGGCGGTCACTCGCTGGCTGGAGCTGGTGTCATACGAGCACGACCTGCGTGAAGCGCTGGTCGGCATCGGTGCGCTCTCGACGCTGAATCGTGCGCTCTTCGAGGCGCCGCCGAGTCGCCTGTCAGCGATGCTGCGTGAATTCGGCGGGCTGGCGCTGCTGATCGGATGGTTGTTCGACGGCAGTACGGCCAAGCAGGCGGCGATGCTGCGCGAGTGGAATGAATGGCGATACGTGCGGCCGTCCATC
Organism: Chloroflexota bacterium; assembly: GCA_964201495.1. Lineage (GTDB taxonomy): Bacteria > Chloroflexota > Anaerolineae > J036 > Brachytrichaceae > CANJQH01. The sequence goes on from CAXNFZ010000145.1 coordinate 3,987, forward strand.
GGCGGCGACGATCTGCGTGCGCGCGGCGTATCGCCGGGGCCGCAGTACAAGCGCATCCTCGACGCGCTGCGCGATGCGAGGCTGGACGGCACGGCGCTTGACGAAGGTGATGAACTTCGGCTTTTGGAGCAGCTGCTCGGGGAGTAAGACAATGCCTAAGAAAACACTGTTCGCACAACAACGCGACGACTTGCTGCAGTTTAAGAGCTGCCTCATTGACGCAGTGCAGCAGAAGCGCCGCATCATCGTGCTCACGTTCGAAACGGAGCGGGACGGCGAAAGATTCTTCGACTTGAATCTGCAGCGCATCGACTCAGAATTGTTCGTGGGGTCGGTTTATCTCGATGGTCGACGCACTCTGGAGTCCTTCAAAGATCTCACGTACTACGTGATCGAGCACATGATGCGTGATAACTACACGTCTGAAGAGATCCGTGAGATTCGAAGGCGCGACGCGAATTCCCTGCTGGATGAATTCACTTCCATTCCCATGATGCTCGTCTGCAGCGACGATCCGACGTGTTCGGCGCTCGACAAAATTTCGCCGGCCTTGTGGGAGCAGTTCGCCACGCCTGACCGTTTCAAATTCGTTGTGCTGATTTCGCGGTTGTTCAGAGTTGCCTACCATTGCGCCGCTCGGCTGGGTGAGTCCGCGATGCTGATGCAAATGACGTCTGAGGGATTCGAACGCATCGATGTTCTGCTGCCGCATATTCGTGACGCGAGCGCCGTGGTTCCTCCTGTGAGCGCGAAGCAGCACGCGAAGTGGCACACTGGCGTGCAAATCATTCGTGTGCAAAATGCGGCGACGCTGGACGAGCTGATAGCCGACGCCGTGCTCGGCAGCTTGATCGTATACAGGCTGAGCCCTACGGCCGCTGCCGTGATGCCGGGGCGCATGACCGACGTCGAGCGACGTCTGAAAATTCTCGGACATCATCCGCAACGGTGAACTGCAGCGCTATGGATCGGAGACAAAAATGAGGAAAGTCACAGGCTTTGTACCACTGAACGAAGCGATCAGCGACATGTCGGTGGACCTTGCATGCCTTCTTGCGCAGCGGCTGGGTGGCGGCCCTTCGATCACCGGACGGAAGTCTGCTGCAGCGTACGTAAGTGCGATGTGGGCGGACCCTGCTCGTTTGCAGCGTCTCGTCGCAGCGCTTTCGGATGCAGCGCGGCATATGCTGTGCCTGCTGAACTTTTTCGGAGGCGCGCTCGATAAAGATGAGATCTGCACGATTTTTATCGCTGCGGGTCTGCGCTGCGAAAGCTACCAGTGGGCGGACGAGGATGCGTCTGAAGCGTTCGCCGAGCTCGTGAACCTCGGCATCGTGCTTCCGAAAAATTTTTACGCGTCGAAAAAAATCGGTGTGCGAACGAATCTCGTGGAGACCGAGCGTACTGCTGAATTGTATTTTCTGGATCGGTACGTAGCCGCGATTCTTCCGCTGCCTTCGCTTCCACAACAGGCGCTCGCTGCCCGCCCGGATCCGACGTCCGGCATGCGCCTGATGCGGCCGCAGCGCGTGCGGCTTGAATCCATGCGCTTTCTCGATGCTGTCGATGTTTCGGGCGTTGCTGAGTACGTAAGCCAGCCCGGTGAATACATCCCCGCAGGCCTAAAAAAGCTGGCGCGCATCCTGGACGCGCCGTCTGAGGGCTCCGATCCCGGCTCCGGCGTTGTGTTCGACTGGATGCCGGTGAGGTACCTGGTCATGTTTCGATCGATCGGGCTGCTGACCGAGCAGCCGAACCGACAACTGCGAACCACGGAATCCGTAAAGCTCTTCCACAAACAGTCTTTTGCGCTGAGCGTGCGCACGATGCTGATGTATTTCCTACAGGACAGGTATTACAGAGACCACCCATTCACAGAGTACATGCTCAAGTCCTGGGATTCCCCTGCGAGATACCTTCCGCAATTCCGCCTGCGTCAGATGTTTGTTGCGTTTCTTCTCACTCTGGTAAATCATGGCGCTCGTTTCATTCACATTGCAGACGTGATGCAGGTGTGGTACGAACGCGTCGCTCCGTTGATTCCTCCCATGATCGTCCGGCAGGTGGATAAACTCAGTAAACAGAAGACTGCAGAGCTGCGCGAATTTACGGAACTGTGGGTGAAGCACTGCCTCGGCACGTGGCTCTACACGCTCGGCATCGTCGAGGTCAGTCACGTCGATGGAAAAATTGATGCATTTCGCATCACTCCGCATGGCCGCGCCGTGTTGGCAGGCTACGCTGATCGTGAAGATAGTCTTCCTGCTGCGCCGGTCGCCTCCAAGCCCTGGGTGGTGCAGCCGAACTTCGATGTGTTGCTGATGTTCGAAGACGCTTCGTCGGAACAACTGGCTGCGCTGTACGCCGTGGCCGAACTTCGCGTGCTGAGTGATCACACGGCGACGTTTCATCTGTCGAAGCCGAGCGTTCTATCTGCGTTGAAAAATGGTGCATCGTATGAATCGATTTTGCAGATGTTGAGCGCTGGTTCCCGGACTGCCTTGCCGCAGAATGTGGTCATCCAACTACGCTCGTGGGCTGCCGTCTTCGAACAGATCGTGCTGACGGATTCTGCACAGCTTCTCGAGTTCGATTCTCAAGAGCAACGAGATGCTGCGATGGGCGATGCGGCACTGCAGGCGATCGTTGCGGAATCCATCGGCGAGCGATTCATCCTGCTTAAGCCCGGGGCGCAGGCCAGTTCCAGCCTGGGGGTGCGTACGTTCGAACGGCATGGCGTGGAGGGATTGAAGGGTCTGGTGTCCGCCGTATCCGACGACCGTTTTGCAGTGAGTGGTTCTCTTGTTCGCTGGTACGTCGAGCCGACGATGCGTCAGTGGGCGGAACTGCAGGCCGATGGCACGTGGCTGTTCACCTCGAACTCTGTGCGTGACGCGGCTTCGCGTGGGCTGAAGGTGGACGATCTGCTGGATTTTCTGCTGAAAAAATCAGGTGTTCATCTGTCGGAAAGCTACCAGGCCGCACTTCGATTCTGGGGGCGCAAACGGAATCGGCAGTCGCCGCAGCCGATCGACTTCACTCCGACGTATCTTGTGAATCTGCCGGACCGCGATGCGTTTTTTGCGCTGGGTCATGATCCTCGCCTCAAATCCGCACTCCTGGCCATGAAGGAAAGCACCAACTCGATCGTGTTTCTCGCCGATAAACTGGGCGAAGTGCAGGATGTGCTGCGCCTGGCCGGTCTGTTGCCTAAAGATGAATCATCGTAACGCTTCATGCTCTCGTTCGGGGAGTGACTAAACTCAAGGATATTCCGCGAATCACG
>CAXNFZ010000146.1:0-7248 GCA_964201495.1 Chloroflexota bacterium
CCAATTGGGCTTTGCGCACTCCCGGAAAGTGATAGTGATAGTGGAGAGTGATAGTGGAGAGTGATAGTGGAGAGTGATAGTGGAGAGTGACGAATCGGCAGCGAACCTTGTGCACTGGTCCGCTATCCACTATCTACTATCCGCTATCCACTATCCACTATCCACCATCACTATTCACTATCACTCTCCACTATCACTCTTCCTCAGCAGATACACCCGCCCCCACTCTCCCAGAAGAGCCACGGAATAGCCGCGATCGAGCGTCAGCGCAGGAACGCCGCGGAGTGCCTCGCGCATCGCGTCATACTCGCTGGTGATAAACACGGCGCGGCCGCCCGGGCGCAGCAGGCGCGCTGTCTCGCGCAGCAGCCGCGGGTGCAGCGCATGCGCACTCTCGCGCGTGCCGATCTTCTTGCCGAACGGTGGGTTGCCGGCGATCGCATCGACGGAGCCCGACTGCAGCGGCAGACGACCTGCATCCCAGCGCAGCAGCTCCGCGCGGGTGTTGCGCCGCGCTGCGCGCAACGCCAGCGGCGCAATGTCGCCGCCGATAATGCAGCGCGCCGGCCCCATCGCCATCCGCTCTGCCAGCAGCGTCCCAGCGCCGCACGTCGGGTCCACGAAGATGTCTTCTGGCTGCGGGTCTGTCAGCCACACCAGCGCCGCAGCAGCCGACGGCCGCAGCGACGCAGGCACATGTTCGCTCTTGTATTCTCTGTGTCGCATGCGCTTGTCCGATAGACGCAAGCCCACCAGCAGCATCGGACCGAGCACATTAACCCAGATTTCGAGCGCTCCACCTTCCTCTACCCAGCGCACCCGCCTGCCGAGCCGCCCAACAAGCGCCTTTTCTGCCGCGCGGGCCACGTCGAGCCGCCGATAGGCGTGCTCACCGGTCTTACGGGCCACGATGCGCGCCGTAACTACGCCATGCTCACTACAGGAATCGGCCCACTCCTGCAACGCTGCATCGAAGGCGGCGTGCTGCTCCAGCTCTCGACCGATCCGCCTGAGATCGCCGTAATCACGCGTCAGGTCATCCAGCCGCAGAGCCTGCAGAAACACATCCTCGACAGTGCGCAGCTCCAGCGTGTCCACAGCGGGGCCTGCATATTCAAAAAACACGATGCCGTTTTTTTCTTCGGCAAATGCCTGCCCACGGTGCGAAGCGCGCCGCAGGCGGGAACGAATCTCGAGCCATGCGATCGGCTCAATGCCCGGTAAGGTCTGCACGTAAAACATGTCTGTACCCACTACTCGTTCGCGCTCAATTGTTTTACGCGGAGATCCGCCTCGTCCAACTTCGTCGCACAATAGGTTGCCAGTGCACGGCCGCGTGCATGCAGTGCCAGTGATTCCTCGAGGGTCAGGCTTGCGTCTTCAAGTTGTTCAACCACAACTGCCAGCTCGGCATACGCCTGTTCGAAGGTCAGCGCGTTCACGGGAACGACTTCGGCTGTGCTCAGGGGGCCCTGCGCCGGGCGTGTGTTTTTGTTCGGCACGGAGGTTATCGTAACCGACGGTCAGACCCGCTACAATCAGCCCCCTCGCAGACCTGCGTTTGCGATCTGGAGAGTGGTTGCGTCCCGGTGGGCGCCTCGGTCTTCAAAACCGTCGGCAGGCTGCTCAGCAGGCTGCGGTGAGTTCGACTCTCATCCACTCTCGCTGCCAATGTTGCGGTGGCTTCTTTCGCTATCTGCTATTTGATGACGCCAACCCCGGACTAAATGCCGAAGCTTTCGCGTAGAATTCGGCCAGAATAAACCAAGTGGCTGCGCAAACGTCAATCCATGGTCTCGCCCAGACCTACGCCGATGCCGTCAGTGCATTTCTGACTCCTGCATCGACGCAGCGGAGCCTGAGCATTCGTCCGTACTCTGAGGTCGCAGCAGATGCGCGCCGCCTGCTCGCCCTCGGCGATGAATTTACCGACGCCGCAGCAGCACGAGTGGAGTTCGGCAGCCACGAAGAACGCGTCGGCGCTCAGCTGCAGTTGATCGCCAAATCTCTGACCGACCTGGCCATCAGTCAGCATCTGCTCGATGCCGCCGAAGATGAACGACATGGCGTGTCCGCGCAGGTCGCCGGACTCAGCCGCTCAGCCGCCCTCTTCGAAGTCGACGCTTACCTGCAGGTCGTCCGCTCGGCCGCCCTGCCGCGGCCGCACCACCTGTCGATTCAACGCAGCACCGTCGCTGATCCCCAGTCAGGCCGCGCCGAGCTCCTCGAAACCGTCAGCCAGACGCTCGCCAGCGTGATCGACCAGAGCGCAATGCACGGTCAGGCCGCCTTCCGGGGGCTCATCAGCATCGGCCTGTTCAACCTCGCCAAGGCTTCGGCCATCGTCAGCTCCGACCTCGCGGACTTCCTCGGCTACGGCGCACAGATGTCGAACCTGTACGAACTCGTCAATCAGTACGTCGGCCGCGCCCACGAAACCATCCTCGCTCTGCTTGGCCGGGAACTCAGCCGCATCGCCGTCGACAGAGCGATGGCTTTTTTCGAAACGCTGCGCGACGGCTCTCTGCTCGGCGACCTGCTCGAACGTCTCTACGAAACACAACGCACCCGCCAGGACATCGAAGCAATGATCACAGACAGCCACGCAGACCCCGACGCGCTGGCCCGCGTCACGGACCAGATCGCCAAACTTGGCGCCGATTTCGATGACATCATGGAATTCGTCGGCAAGCTGATCAGCGGCCTCAAATACGTCGGCATGATCCCCGCCGTCACCATGCCCCAGGCCCAGCTCGTCATGGCCGCGTCGCACGCGGTTCTTTTCACCTACATCGTGCTCGCCGGCGCCGACTTCGCCGACTCACAGCGCATCAAGATGCTCAATCGCGTGCCCGGAGTACGCGATCTGGTCACTTCCGCACTCTATTCCAAAGGCTGATGCGGCAGCATGATCTACGAGAATTTCGACCTCGAAATCACGCAGTACAGCGTGACCAGCCGTGCCGAATCGTTCGCTGTGCGCGTCGTCGATTCACCCGCCGGCCAGCAGAAAACCACGGATGCGGTGCGCGTCACGCTGCACCCCGAAACGCGCGCACGCGTGCGCACGCTCGACCGCCGCGGCATGGATCGCAAACGGCTGATCGAGCTCGGATCCGCGCTCGGCGATGCGCTCTTCCCACCGCCCATCCGCGCGATGTTCGACGCCGCACGCCTGCGCCTCAACGAGGCGACAGGCCTGCGCATCCGCCTGCGCTTCGATGAGCTTGCACTCACCAGCCTGCCATGGGAATATGCCTACCTCACACGATACGAGGGCGCACTCCATGCGCTCGAAGGCTTTCTCGGTCTCGATCGGCAGATTTCCATCGTCCGCTATGAGCTGATGGCACAGCCCCCGCCGGCCACCCCGGCCATGAACGGACCACTCCGCTTCGTCGGCATCTTCGCTTCGCCTGTGACGCTCGAACCCCTGCGCGTCGATCACGAACGCCAGCTTCTCGAACGCGCGCTCAGCCGCATGCCGGCGCTGGAAGTCGAATGTCACCCGCGCGCCGGCATCGACGCACTGCTCGATGCATTCGCTCAGCCCGCTCATGTGCTGCACTTCGCCGGCCACGGCATCTTCGACCCGGGCGCCAACGCCGGCAAGGGCTACCTCGTGCTCGAGGACGACCAGCGTCGCCCGGTGCCGCTCTCGGCCGAACGACTCGCCCTCTCTCTCCAGAGCCGCGGCCTGCGCCTCGCCGTGCTCGCTGCCTGCCAGACCGGCACGCGCGACCACACCCATCCCTGGACCGGCGTCGCTCCCGCACTCGTGCGCGCAGGCATTCCCGCCGTCGTCGGCATGCAGTTCCGCATCTTCGACGAAAGCACCATCACCTTCGCGCGGCACCTGTATCACGCCCTGCTGCGCGGCCAGCCCATCGACGCCGCAGTCACCGCCGGCCGGCTCGCCATCCTCGCCCGCGCCGGTGAAGACGACCGCGACTGGGGCGTCCCCGTGCTCTACATGCGCTCCGGCGACGGAATCATCTTTCCGGCTGCGCCGCGCACCTCGGAGCTGGAATCGTTCGATCCGGATTTGCCGACCATGCGCCGCCTCGGTTCCGTCAACAATTTACGCTCACTGGCCGCACCACAATCGAAGCAGATCACACCGGCAATCCCTCCGCTCGATCTCAACTCAGCGCAGATCCACCAGCTGAAAATTCGCCTGCGCGACGTGCTGCACGGGAAGTTCACCACCTCCGAGCTGCAGCTGCTCGCACATGACCTCGGCGTCGACTTCGACGAAATCACAGGCCAGACGCGCCTGATGAAATCGCTCAACCTCGTCGAGTACCTGTCTCGACGCGATCGGCTCGCCCATCTGCTGGCCGCAGTGCGTCGCATGCGGCCGGGTGCGCTCTGAGAACGCCCACCTCAATCCGCTGCGCTCTCATGTACTGCCCGGCATAACTCACTGCCGCAAATTTGAAAGCACCTCGATCAGCACCGCGCGCGCCCTGCGGCTCGGCGCAGCCAGCACCACAGTCCGCAACAGCCCGCGATCATCCTCGAACCGAATCCAAAAGCCGGCCAGTGGACCTTCCGTCGACGCCACGTCATACACGTCGATCTCCAGCACTCGCCGCACGACGATGCTCCACTTCAGCGGTTCGCTCGTCCCAGTGATGCGCACTTCATACACACCCGCATCGAGACGCACCGGCGCCGCTCGCAACTGCACGTCGTCATAGCTGTAGCCGAGCCCACCGTAAAACAGCAGCCGCGTCGATTCCGCCACAGCATCACTCGATCGCCACAGCGAGGGCAACGCAAATTGCATGCGCTCAGCGAACCACAACAGTGCGACCATGCCGATTCCCACGATGATCAGCACCACACCCAGCCGCACGATCCACTCTGCAGCACGAACCAGCAATGGTCGCCCCACCAGGATATAGAAAGGCGGTTCTTCACCATATCCAATCGTCACACGACCAATGAGCGTCAACGGTGCATTCGCCTCGCGTGTGAGCGTCCGATCCTCACGCACCCACAACACTGCGCCGCTGTTCGGGTCAACGATCGCCGCAAATTCCGGCCCGTAGCCGCGGCCCAGAATCTGCTCAAGGCGCAGATACCGTTTCATCGTCTCGTCCGGACGAAACATGCCGCTGACGCGCACGTAGTCGCCGGCCGCATCCGCACCTGCCGCATCGATCACCAGCGGCCGTACGCTCAAGTCCGTCAGTTGCGCCGGCCGCGCAAACAACACTGCCGCAACCGCAGCAAGCACCGTAAGAATCAGCACAGAGCGAGCCACAGCGCTGTATCGCAGGCGAAAGCAAAGTGATGCTCCGCGTTCGGTCCAGTCAACGCTGTCTATCTTCATGGCGTTATTCATAGTGCTCCACGACTACACCCACCCACGCCTGCGAATAAACACAAGCAACAGCACAGGCACGCTGATCATCAACGTCAGCATCGCACCAAAGAGCATATTCGGACTAAACACCGTCTGCACCACGATCGACTCCGCAAAAAAATTCATCCCAAAAAATCCGGTGATCACCGCGAGTGGGCTGAACAACATCGTGAAGATCGTCATTGTTTTCATCACATCGTTCGTGCGATTCGCCGTCACGGACAAGTATGTCTCCAATGCACCGGACACCAGGTCGCGCAGCGATTCGTTAATATCGACCAGGCGCACCAGATGGTCATAGACATCTCTGAAATACACACGCTCACGGACGTCGATCACGGCGAATTCGTCGCGCGCCAGGCGCGTCATCACTTCACGCTGCGGCGAGAGCACACGGCGCAGATTCAGCACAGCCGACTTCAGCTTAAATATTCGCGCCAGCGTAAGGTTGCTCGGCCGGTCGAAGATCTCGTCCTCCATGCGATCCAGCGCGTCATCCATCGCATCCATGCACGGCATGTAGTCGGTCGCCAGCGCATCGGCGATCTCGTACAACACATAGTCGCTGCCGCGACGCGTATGCCGCTCGTCACGCAGCAGCGCTTTCCATAATTTGTCGACCGATGGAATCGGCTCGCTGCGATAGGTAATCAGATAGTTATATCCAAGAAAGACATCCAGTTCAGCCGTATCTACCTGCTCGAGCGCCACATCCCAGCGTACGGCGTGCAGGACCACGTACAGATACTCTCCCCAGTCATCGACGCGCGGCGTGCTGGCCTCCGTGAGCACATCCTCGACCGCGAGGGGGTGATAGTGCAGCAGGTCACGCAACAACGTTTCAAGTGCGCGACGCAATTCATCATTGCCATGGCTGCCGTCATCCGTCAGGTCGATCCACGTCAAGGTTTCCGGCGTAGCGATCAATTCCGGGATGCGCATCACGGCCTCCGGATCGTTCCATTCCCACAAATGTTTGTCGGCCGCTCGATGCAAAATGCGAAGCATGCGTCGATTATGCCGCCGGGCGCGCGTATGGGCCGCATTGGGGAGTGTCTAAACTCGACTACATGCACCCGCCGCATTTCCCCGTTCACGCCTTCGTTAGAATATTCACGTCCGGTCGCACCCTGCCCTCCACCTCCGACTCCATCTCTGCAAGCTCCGACCTACTCCTCATGAATCTCTTCAACCGCATCTTTACGATCATCGGCCTGGCATCTCTGCTGCTGCTCGGCGCTGCATTGCTGATCGCTCCGGCCGAACTGCTCGGCCTCATGCACGTCGCCGCTGACGCAGCACGCATCTATGTGTTCGGTTCAGCACCGGACCTGACCCGACTCATCGTGCGGCTGCTCGCTGCCCTGCTCTGGATCGCCGCAGTCGGCGGATTGCTGTGGCTCGAAGTCCGCAAGCGGCCGACGGTCATGCTCTCGGTCATCCGCCGCGACGGCGGCGCCGTGATTCAAGTCGCTGCGCGCACCGTCGAAATGCGCATCCACGAGGCGATCGACGCGTTGCCCGGCGTCATCGCCGCACACGCCACCGCACGCCCTCGCAGCAAGGGCGTCGAAATCACCGTCGACGTGCGCGCGACTTTTGCCACCGACCCCGTCGCTCGCGCTGCCGAAGCTGCGGACGTCGTGCGCACAATCGTGCAAAGTGAATTCGGACTGCGCCTCGCCGGCGATCCGCAAATCTCCGTGCGCACTGCCAGCGGCATTGCAAAGGTCGATCGCAAACCCTCCTTCTTCGAGCGCCTGCAGCGCAAACGCGAAGTCGTTCAGGAGCCACCTGTCGAAACATTGCCGGACTCGATGCCGAATCAGGATGCAGCCTGAGTAAGAGTCTGCTCCGTCATGAAACACATCAGG
>CAXNFZ010000147.1:0-7242 GCA_964201495.1 Chloroflexota bacterium
AGAAGTAGGTGCTGCAGAGCAGCGGCAACAGGAAGAGCAGCAGGCGCGAACGGCTTACGGTCACGAGGTGTTAGTCGCACGCGCACGTGAAGTCTGCATCTCCGCCGCAGCTCGAGCCCGGATCGATATTTCCCACGAAATTGTAACTACTCAGGCCATCCATTTTTCCAACGCGAAACGCGCTATTCCTTCCCCCGAAGGGGGAAGGAATAGCGCGTTTCGCGGGAAATACTGATTTAGGCCTGAGTAGTTACACGAAATCTATTTACAGCCCTGTGCGAGGATTTACGCATTCGCATGCTGCACAGATGCTCCCACTCGCGCACCAATCAAAGGGTTCACCACGTCGTCGAGCGCCCGCAGAGCAACGCGGTAGTCGTAGCGTTCTTCGAACAGCGCGCGCGCATTGCGCCCGAGCCAGGCAGCAAGAACGCGGTCGCTGAGCACGGTCTCGATCGCCGCGGCAAAATCGACCGGCCGATCGGCGATCAGCGCATCACGCCCATGCGTCAGCGCAATGCCTTCACAGCCGAGCGACGTCGTCACAATCGGCATGCCGCAGGCCAGTGCGTGCAGAATCTTGACGCGCATGCCTCCACCGGCGCGCAACGGCACGATCATCACACCGGCGCTGCGCAGAAACGGCGACACGTCCTCGACGTAGCCCGTGATGTGCACATTCGGATCATCTCGGATGGAAGCAAGCAACGATTCCGGTGGACGCGCGCCTACACAATCAAAGGCCGCATCCGGCCGCATACGGCGCACGATCGGCAGCACCTCCCGCAAAAACCATTGCACTCCATCGATATTCGGCGGCCAGTACATGGTTCCCGCGTGCAGAATTCTCTCGGCAGTCCGATCGCGCACCAGCGGCTGCACATCGTCTGCGTCGAGCGCAATCGGGATCACGCGCAGCGCCGACAACTCGGCGCCGATGGCCTGCCGCAGTGCGCGCCGATCTTCTTCGCTGACCACCAGCACATGTGCGAAACGCCCGCAAATCGCGCCTTCATATTCGCGCAGCAGACGCCACTCCCACTCGAGTACCGCACGCCGCAGGCCGTAGGGCATCGTCGCAGCGAGCCGCTCATACAGCAGCCAAAGTGCGTTGTGCAGATCGAGCACGTGCGTGCCATCGGACACACGCAAGGCGTACTGCGCCATATTGAGCTGATCTGCGTACACAACATCAAACTTTTGCGCAGCTGCCAGCTGGTCAACCAGACTTTGCATCGAGGAACGCTCATCGCGCAGCATCAGCCACGGCTGCGCAGTGCGAACGGACCGCAGCACCGCCATGATCTCTGCAGAAGTGCTGCGCGCCATCGGCACAGTATGCACCGCACAGCACCATTGCCGCAGCGCACTCACGTACTCCGGTGGATCATCGCGCACGAACGACGCCAAAGTAACGTCATGATCGGCGGCAAGATACTTGAGCACGGACAACGTCTTCGCCTTCGGACCGCTGTCCGCCGGATACGGCAGCACCTGGCTCAGCAACAGAATTTTGGACATATGTTTTTTCGTGCCTACGCAGCCCCAGATCAATTTTTCTGTAACTGCTCAAACCTAAGTCGATACTTCCCGCAAAGCACGCGATGGGAAATAGACTAAGTGAGTCGCCAAAAGTTCTGGCGGCAGGCACAGGTTTTGGCTGATTGCTCCCAGCGCCAGCCCCCAACCGATCCAGCTGATCACGGCGTTGTCAAAACAAGTGATCGACTGGTTATATGCAAACGGCAGGACCCAGTCACCGAGCATCATTGCGCCGAGCGCAGCGATAAACACAGCCAAAGCAAGCGCAGCGTATCCTCGATCGAATGAGTGCAGCGACGCTCTCACATACACGCCCCACGCACTGCGCCCAATCGAGGCCAGCAGCCAGACAAAGCAGACTGCACCGACCGCACCAGTCTGCGCCATGACGTCAAAATAGTTGTTGTGTGTGCTGCGAGCATCACGCGGGTGATACGTCATGTTGTAGGGCGCATAGCCAGCCGGGCCGAGGCCGAACACCGGATGATTCGCCACATGCTGCAGGTTCATCATCCATAGCTCGATTCGCTGCAATCCGCCCTCGCGCTGATTGTCGACCACGATCGTGTCATACAGATCCTGCGCAAACAACACAGCGAGCACCAGTCCACCTGCAGACACCAGCACGCCGAATTTCCACGATCGCAGCCATGCCAGGCAGAATACTGCTGTGAGCATCGGCAGCCATCCGGACATCCACAGGCGATGCAAAAAAAGTAATGATAAATATTGCCGGCGAGCAGCAGCACTGCTGCAGCACGCCACCACCATGCAGATGCGCGCCAGCGATACAACAGCAGAAGCGCCGCCGCTCCAGTCGACCATGCCACGAACAGCCCACGTGTGCCGTTGTCGAGCATGATCGCGATCGGCAATGAAAACGTGCGCGCCGCGAGGCTCGCTACGCCGACGATGATGAGCAGCCACACGAATCGCTCGCTCCAGATCGGGCTCCGAACCACCGACGCCGTCAGCAACAGCATCAGCGGCAGCACATTAACTACATGCCGCGCAAAACGATCAGGATCGTCCCCAATCAGAATCGATTCCCCCGGCTGCAACTCCAATCCCTCGGCGCCCTTGCCCGTGGCAACGACCGGCACCCCAAGCGCCATCGATTCGAGAATTTTCAATCGGGTGCCGCTGCCGATGCGCACAGGCGCCACGCTCACCCAGCACGATGCGACGGCAGCGCGCACGTCCTTCAGATAGCCGGTGTATTCGACCGACGGATCGGACGGCAGTCGCGCCACAAGCTCCGGCGGCGCCGCACCCGTAACGAGCAGGCGTACAGCCGGCCGCTCTGCACGGACGCGCGGCAGAATCGATGTGATGCAGTACTCCACAGCATCGAAATTCGCTGCGTACGTAAGTGCACCAGCGTAAATCAGCGTGTCTGGCCGGGGCGCCCCGCGCACCTGCGCACAAGCAGACACATCGACGCCATTCGGCGTCACGATCAATGCGCAGGCCGGAGCCACATACCGGTCGATCAAACGACGCTCATGCTCCGAGACCGTCGTGCACAGCACGAATTCCGCCAGGTTGCGCTGCAGATAGTTCGTCAGCCGCGACCAGCGCACTCGCGCACGCAGTCCTCCACGAAGCCACGGCCGCATCAAAGTGTCGTGATACATGCCGACTTCCAGCCCATCCAGCACACGCTGCGCCACAGGCAAAGCCACCGCGTACGGCAACATGTCGATCTCTGAAGCAACGACAACATCGAATCGATCATTTACAACCAGGTCAAACGCATAATCCTGCATCAGCAGACTGTGCTTCTGCGCAAGCGATCTGGGCCCACCAGAAGCGATTCCTGCGAATGGCCAGCCGCGCCCTGCTTTCGGATACGGCACGGTGTGCACTGCCATCAATCTCACTTGTTCTGCCATCGCTCGTGCCGACGCGTCCTCATGATCGATGAACGACAACAAGTGCACCTCATGCCTCTGCGTGAGCGCGCGCAGCAGCGCTGCAATGCACTGACGCGCGCCGTTGTCGCTCGGATATGGAAACCACCGGGAGAGAAAAAGCATCTTCATGGTTGTGCGACAAACCAACGGCGCGGCACTCGGCCAAGCTCACGATATACATCGACGACCTGCTGGGCTGCGGAAGACCACGTATACGAACGCACACGCGCCAGCCCCCGTGTGCGCAGATCACTGCGGCGCCCCTCAGACGTCAGCAACGATGCCAGCTGCGCAGACAAGGCATCCGCATCGTCCACGGCGCCGAGCATGCCTGCGTCACCCAGTACTTCAGGAATGGCGGCACGATTCGAGGCGATGATGGGCGTGCCGCACGCCATCGCCTCGAGCAGTGGAATCCCAAAGCCTTCGATCCACGAGGGAAATACGAACATGTGCGCCATGTTGAACAACGCACACAACATACTGCGTTCGACGCGACACAAGAAACGCGCGTGGCCATCGGCAATCGCCTCATGCACAATCGGCAGCACCCGCGGCGTGCGCGCAAAAAACACAATTTCATGGTCCTCACGCAATTGCGCCGGCAGACGTCGCCACGCGTGAACCAGCAGCGCCGGATTCTTCAGACCATCGGCCAGAACAAACGGTCGATGCAGACGCAGCGTGCGGCGCACGGCATCGAGCCGATCATGATCATTGATCACGTGCATATCACCTGGACAACCGTGCGGCACGACGACAATGCGGGTGGGGTCGATGCCGGCACAGTGCGCGATACGTTTGCGCGCATGGTCCGATACGGTCAATACCGCCTGCGCTCGCTGCACAGCTATGCGTGACTGAAAATGGAGCAGCGTCATCGTCGAAAGTGTGTACAGCGATTTGCGATGACCACGCCAGATTTCCGGTAGGGGAAGCAGGTTGATCTCGTCATGAAGCGTGAGCACCGCCGGAGTGCCTGCCGGCGGCACTCCGACATTGGCCGGGAAGTGCGCCACGTGCACACCATCACGGGCCAGCGCCTTCGGCAGGCCGACAAAATCGTTGGCCACGGTCGAGAGCTTGGTGTGATATGGCAGCATGCGCAACCCGACGTGCGCAGGCAGCGGCGGCAGCCGCAGCGGCGCCTTACGATCTGCATACAACAGTAAAAGATCAGGGCCGATCACGTCGAACAGCGCCGGCGTCAGGTTCGCAAGAAAAGTGGCGATGCCGCCGGTGATGCCGTGCGACAAGCAGCGCAGATCAAGCCCGATTTTCATGACGCCTCCTTCGAGAGACGAACGAGGCCGGCGTCCGGTGTTTGGGAAAGCGGTCCGAACCTGCCACGCAGAAAATCGCACAGGCCGCGCCACGCCATGCGCCGATTTTCCGGAGCGCGCCGATGCAGCAATGAGCCGATCTGCGCATGCGCCGTTTCACCCCATGCCGTGATCCATGCCCGCAGCGGCGCACGATGCAGCGACAGTAAGAGCAGCCGGTTGCGCGTCATGTAATACGACACCTCCGGGCGTGGGCGATAGTTGCGCTGAACACCCTTGTGCCAGGCGCGCGCCGCCGGCTCATGAACAATACGCCAGCCCTCACGGATTGCGCGTCGACACCACTCGACCTCTTCCCAGTACAGGAAGAATCTCTCATCGAGCATGCCCGTCTGTTCGATCAGCGCCCGGCGCACCAGCAAGACGCATCCGCTCAGCCACGCCATATCGCTCGGCAGCATCGGAGTCCCATAATCACGCTCGTTCTGCGCTGCGTGCGCAGCTCGCCAGCTGGCGTCGAACAGACCTCCATCGGACTGAATGACGTCCGGCTCATCGTAGTGATACAAACGTGGGCCGATCATTCCAATGCGCGGATCAGTTGCACCTGCGGCCAGCAGTAGCTCGATGCAGCGCGCATCGAGCTCGACGTCGTCGTTGAGCACCAGCACCCAGTCTGCACCAGACTGCAATGCCGCGTGGATGCCGAGATTGTTGTTGCCGGCGTACCCCCGATTCACCGACAACGTGGTCGCGTGGACACCTGGATATGCTGCGCGCTGTTCATCCTGCACAGATTCGGGCAGACCGTAGTTCAACACGAACACATGCTCGACCGGCGTCGAGCTTTGCGACAGAGAACGCAGCACATCGAGCACCTCCGCACGACGGCCGAAATTGACGATGACTGCGTCGATTCGATTCATGTCAGAACATTGGTAACTACTCAGGCCCAAATCAGTGTTTCGCGTTGGAAAACTGGCTGGCCTGAGCAGTTACGAACATTGCCTACGCAGCTTCCTCATACCAGGTGAACAACGTGCGCATTTCGTCCTCGATATCCGCTGCAGGCCTGTGCCGCGCTCCCATCTGCAAACGAGATGCAAGATCAGGCTCATCACAAAAACGCTGTAGTTGCGCCCGCAGCGATTCGGAGTCTCCCAGCTCGAATGTCAGCCCATCGATGTCGTGCTGCACAAGCTCCGCCATTCCACCAGCACGCGACGCCACGACAGGCGTGCCGGCAGCATAGGCTTCCAGAATGGACAGGGGCAAGTTTTCGTACCACGTCGACGGCGCCGCCAGCACGTCCAATCCGGCAAAGACCGCCGCCGCATCCGCGTTGTCGAAGGCGCCGTGCAGATGAATGCGCGCGTCCGTCGATGCAGTGCGGCGAATGTCACTGCCGTATGCGTCATCCGGAACCGCGCCATACACGTGCAGCTCGATCGCACGCATGCCAGCACGCAATTGTGTAAACGCGCTGAGCAGAAGCGCGCAACCCTTGTGCGGACGAATCTGCCCAACGAAACCGATGCGCAGCGGACCTTTCTGCGAGCGCGGCGCTGCCCGCAGCGCGATAAACGGGGTCAGATCAATACCCAGCGGCAGGACGTGCAGCCGCCCAGAGTCCACCATCCCATGCATGCGCTGCGCGAGAAATTGCGACGGCGCGATCACGCGCCGCGGCAAACGCAGCACGTCACGCATCGTTTCGCGGCGAGTATATGCAGACTCACGCTCGGCGCGCGGCATCAGCTGCCACACCACAGCACCATACATACCCGAACTCAGCGCCTGAATTCGGCGATCTCGCTCCGTCCACAAATAGTGATGACACCATGCGCATTCAACCGGATCTTCCGGAGTGTGTTCGCACAGGGACCCATCCCCGCGCAGGAGCGTGTGCCGCGGACAAAGAAACCAGAAGTCATGAAGCGTCAACAA
The DNA here is from genome assembly GCA_964201495.1 of Chloroflexota bacterium. Lineage (GTDB taxonomy): Bacteria > Chloroflexota > Anaerolineae > J036 > Brachytrichaceae > CANJQH01. The sequence goes on from CAXNFZ010000147.1 coordinate 6,689, forward strand.
CGACGAGATCCCGGCGCGTGCGGTCGCCCGCAATGGTGCGGCGCCGATCAGATAACCAGCCTGGAAGTGCACCAGGTCTGGTCGCCAGCGCTGCAGTTCTTCCTCGAACCACGCACCAAGCAACGGATTGTCGAACGTCCACAGACGCCGCTGCGGCGCGCGCAGCAAATTCATGCTCAGGCGCCGCACCGGCACACCCGCAACTTCGTCCGCGAATTCGTCGAGTCGAGACGGGCTGCCGCGGTCGATCGCATCGAAGCAGACGACCCGCACCTCATGGCCGTGACGCTGCAGCCATTTCGCCAAACGCAGGGTGTACAGTTCCGCCCCAGCCGTGTATTGCGGCAAGAAATGGTGCACAGGCAGCAAAATACGCATAGACAAATAAAGTAACTACTCAGGCCTAAATCAGTATTTCCCGCGAAACGCGCTATTCCTTCCTCCAACAAGAGAAGCGATAGCGTGTTTCGCAGAAGAAATCGATCTGAGCCTGAGTGATTGTGAATCGATACCCATCGATACAGTGTGACGTTGGATTAGTCGCATGCGAGCGT
>CAXNFZ010000148.1:0-7217 GCA_964201495.1 Chloroflexota bacterium
CGTTTCGCGGGAAATACTGATTTAGGCCAGAGTAGTTACAGGCGTTCGGTAACTACTCTGGTCTTAGCCGAGATTTCCCACGAAAGACGCGCTGGGAAATCGATCGGTCTGAGAAGCAACAAGTGTCGTGAACTGTATGAACTTTAGAAACTGGTGGGTCGTGTGTGTGTCGAGTGGGTTGCTTTTGAGTGCGTGCGCGCCTGCGGCGCCGCCGGCGCCGCAGGCGCGCGTTTGTCGGCTCGCTTCCGATTCTGGTACGGGTGCGGGAGAACGCAGCTGGCTGATCGATGCAAAAGATGCGCGTGTGGTGCTGCGCGGGCCGGATCTGCCGTCGATGCTCGGCATGGAGCGCGCTGGACAAGCGTCGTTGCAGGTGATCGAGGAAGCGGCCGCGGCCGGCGCTGGGATCGTGCGTGTGGCCGTAGTCGATTCCGAATTCACGCCGACGTACGTGCCGTTGAAGCTGTTGCCGCTGGCGAAGAAGGCGGATGAACTCGGCGTCACGCTGATCCTGAGCTGGCGTAACGACCCGACGTTGAAGCTCAACAAGCAGGCCGATGACGCCGAAGATTTTCTGCGGTTGGCCGTACCGGCGCTGCGCGCATATCCGAACGTGTGGCTCGATCCCTTTCATGATGTGCTGGAGGCGCCCGAGTCTCGTCAGCGTACGGTGGCTGTGCGTATGGTGGACATTGTGCGTGGGCTCGGTGATTCACGCATCGTCGTCATTCACAATGCGGGCTGGCTGAATTCGGACGATGTCGCGACGCGCGCGCCGATTCTGGATGCGAACGTTATTTACGGCGTGCGCGCGCTGCAGACAGGCATGCGCGACGACGTCCCGCTGCTGCTGCTCGGAGATGACTCAGATGCGCCCGTCTCCGTGCAGCTCGTCGGAGGCGGCGACCCGCTCGGCCGCGCGGATCTGCGCGAGTGGGGGAAGAGCGGGAGATGCCGATAGACGACGGATAGCCATGCAGACCTTTCCCTGCGCCTGCGACTAACGCACTACCTGTCGAGCAATTCGCGGGAGGCGCCGCGTGCATTGTGCGCGGCGAGAGGGGGTGTGCGTGCTCGAACTGCGAGTCAAGCGATGGATCGATATCGCGATCGCGGCAGTGCTGTTGATCGTGCTGGCTCCGTTGCTGGCGATTCTGGCCTTGATCGTGCGCATCGACAGCCCGGGGCCGGCGTTGTATCGACGGCGCGTGCTCGGCCGCGGCGGCCGACCGTTCAATGCGTTGAAATTGCGCACGATGATCTGCGATCAGGATGCGCTGCTGGCGACTCAGCCGGAACTGGCCGCACAGCTGCGGACCGAGTACAAGCTCGTGCATGATCCGCGCGTCACACGCAGTGGTCACTGGCTGCGGCGCAGCAGCCTCGACGAGCTGCCGCAATTGTGGAATGTGTTGTGCGGCGACATGAGCCTCGTCGGTCCGCGCATGATCTCCCCGCCCGAGCTCGAGCGCTACGGTGCGGAGGGAGAAATTCTGCTGACTGTGCAGCCTGGACTGACCGGCCTCTGGCAGGTGTCCGGGCGATCGAATCTCGAACCCTCCGAACGAGTGCGACTGGACCTGGCATATGTGCGGCAGCGCAACCTCGCGCTCGACGTGCAGTTGCTGTGGCGCACCATTCCGGCCGTCCTGTTCGGCCGAGGAGCACGCTGAAATGTTGATTGCGCGCGCGCCTGTACGCATCAGTTTTTTCGGTGGAGGCACCGACATTCCGGCCTGGTATGAGCAGCACGGCGGCTGTGTGCTGAGCACGTCGATTGATAAATACGTCTACGTCGTGCTGAACACCAGCGACGCAGGCAGCCTGCAAATTACGTCGTCGGATTACCGCATGTTTTACCGTCATCCAGCAGGTGATCCATTGGTGTGGGACGGTGACCTGAGTTTGCCTCGTGCGGTGTTGCAGCATTTCGGAGTGCATCGTGGGGTGTCGATGTTTCTTGCTTCAGAGGCGCCGCCGGGAACCGGGCTTGGATCTTCGAGCAGCGTGACCGTCGCGTTGATCAAGGCCATCAGCACGGCGTGCGGTCAGGCGTTGAGCAAAGCACAGGTAGCTGATCTGGCTTCGTACATTGAAATCTGGTAACTACTCAGGCCTAAATCAGTATTTCCCGCTAAACGCGCTATTCCTTCCCCCCGAAGGGGGAAGGAATAGCGCGTTTCGCGTTGGAAAAATGGATGGCCTGAGTAGTTACGAAATCTGCAAATTGGGCAAGCCGATTGGCAAGCAGGATCAGTATGCCTCGGCGTTCGGTGGAATGAATTGGATTACGTTCGAGTCGAGCGGCGTGACGGTCAAGCCGCTGCGGCTGCCGGAGCAGACGCTGCGTGTACTTGAGTCGAACATGCTGCTGATGTTCACGGGGGCGACGCATGATTCGGCAGAAATTCTCAAGCAGCAGACCGACGCCAGTGCACGCGGTGCACCGCAGGTGATCGAATCACTGCACGCAGTGCAGGAGCTTGCACATCGGGCGTGTGACTTGTTGTGTCGTGGTGAGCTCGACGTATTTGGCACGTTGCTGGACGAGGCATGGCGGTACAAGCGCCGCTTCGCACCCGGGGTGAGCACGCCGCGCATCGACCAGTGTTACGAGCTGGCACTGCGAAACGGCGCACTGGGGGGCAAGATTGCCGGCGCCGGTGGCGGTGGATTTCTGTTGTTGTACTGCGAGCACGGGTCGCTCGAGCGCGTGGAGCGCGTTCTGACGGATGCCGGGCTGCGGCGCTTCGAATTTCGGCTCGAAGGGGATGGTGGACGTGTTTTGTTCAATGCCGGACTTCGTATGAACGAGGAGCAGCTGCAAAGTGCATGAGAGGTGATTTCTCCGTGCACGTCGTGAGTAGTCACCATGAATTGCTGTGAATTGCTGTGAATTGCTGTGGGATGACGCAGGGGAAAGATATGCAAGACATCGGAGTCCAGGTGTGGCACGTGGTGGAGCCGTGGCGACGAATTTCGCGTGAGGCGCAATGGCGTTGGTATCGCGCGGCGCTGATGCTGCTGGATGCGATCGTCGTGATCGCTGCATCGGCAGCGGCATATGGCATTCGCATGAACGGTTGGATTTTCGGGTGGGAGTATGAAAACGCGATTGATGCTGCGGCATATGCACTGGTCGTTGTATGCAGTGTGCCGATATGGTGGACGTGGTCGGCGCTGCTTGGCTTGTATACGCCGGATCAGTTGCTGGGCGGGATGATCGAATATCAGAATGTGATCAAGGCTTCGTCGGCGAGCGTATTCACGATTATTTTCGTGACGTTCGTCCTGCGAGAGAGCAGCATCGACCTGTCGCGCTGGTGGCTGGTGCTGGCGTGGTGTCTTTCGATCGGTGGGTTGATGGTGGAGCGATTTCTGGCGCGGCGTGCGGTCTACAAATTGTGGACGGCTGGCGTGCTGGTGTCGCGCGTGCTGATCGTGGGAGCGAACGATCAGGGCGTGGCGATCGCGCGGCAGTGGCGCAACTCACCGCGTGCGGGGATGCGTGCGGTCGGATTTCTCGATGACTTTAAGGCGCCGGGCACAGTGATTGCGGATGGGCTGTCGGTCGTCGGTCGCCCGTCCGCGCTGGCGTCGCTTGTGCATGAGCACAGCATCGACGAAGTGATCGTGGTTTCGAGCGCCGTGGCATGGGAAACGTTCGGTGAGCTTGTGACGGCGCATCATGCTGACCGCGGATACACGATGCGCCTGGCGCCGGGCTTGTACGACATGCTGGCAAGTGGGATGGCGGTGACGAACAAAACGTTTGTGCCGCTGCTGACGTTAAACGAGAGCCGCATTGTCGGCATCGAGGCAGTGGCGAAAACCACGTTCGACTATGCGACAGCGATCGTGGCGACGATCGTCACTGCACCTGCAGCTGCCGCAATTGCGCTGCTGTTACAGCGTGCGGATGCGCGTGCGGATGCGCGTGCGCCTTTGCTGATGCGAGTGTCGGTGCTGGGCTTGCGCGGGCGTGTATTCGAGCAGCTGTGGTTCCGCAGTGGGCCGACATGGTTAAGTCGCAGCGGCTTCGATCGCTGGCCGCAATTGTGGAACGTGCTGCGCGGCGAAATGAGCGTCGTCGGGCCGCGGGCATGCGCAGCGGATCACACGCTGCGGCGCGAGTCGGAAGATGCGCACAATCTGCTGGCGGTGCGGCCGGGGATCGTAGGTCCGTGGATTCTGCATGACGCGAGCACATCGCCGGATGCATTGCGCGATGAAGTTTCGTACGTGCGCAATTGGGAACTCTGGCGTGATGTGCCGATCGTGCTGCATGCACTGCACCGACATCTGCAGCGACTGGCCGTGTGGGGCGCGGCGAGATGGGCGAACGTGCGCGGACGGTCCGATTCCGTGATCGGCGAATCCGTGCCGAGTGCCGAGGATGGCGTTCGTGAAAACGCACAAGGAGAAAAAATATGAGCATGGAACTCGTCGATGAGAGCGTGTGCGAAATCGTGGACGGTGTTCTGCACATGGGTGGACGAACTGTGAAGGCGCTGGTGCTGGCAGCTGGCGAAGGGACGCGCCTGCGCCCATTGACGCTCGAGCAGCCCAAGCCGATGCTGCCCGTGTGAGGCAAGCTGCTGCTCGGCATCACACTCGAGCGGCTGCGTGCGGCCGGTGTGTGGGAAGTGGCGATCAATTTGCATTACCGGCCGCAGTCGATTCTTGATTACGTCGCGGATGGATCGGCGTTCGGCCTGGATGTGACGTACCTCTACGAGCCGGAGCTGCTTGGATCCGCCGGAGCAGTGCGTGAAATGCGCACGTGGATCGGCGACAGCCCGCTGCTGCTGGTCTACGGCGATGTTCTGACCAACCTGTCGTTCAGGCATCTGCTGCGTCATCATGCTCTGTCGCGTGTGGCGCTTCCGGATATGTTCGGCACGCTGAGCGTACAGCAGGTCGACAATCCGACGGAGTGCGGCATCGTCGCGTTGAACGGCGCCGGACGCATTACACGTTACGTCGAGAAGCCGCCTGCAGACCAGGTGTTTTCTCAGCTGGCGCATGCTGGCGTGAGCGTGCTCGAACCGCATGCGCTGCAGGAAATTGCGCCGCATGCACACGACTTCGGCCGTGATGTTTTTCCGACATGGATCGAGGCGGGGATGTCGCTGCACGGCTGGCGCATCCCGGCGACCACATACCTGCTTGATATCGGCACACCGGATCGATATGAACGTGCACAGAGGGAATGGGTTTATTGGTAACTACTCAGGCCATCCATTTTTCCACCGCGAAACGCGCTATTCCTTCCCCCGAAGGGGGAAGGAATAGCGCGTTTCGCGGGAAATACTGATTTAGGCCTGAGTAGTTACGTTTATTGACGAAGGCATGGACGGCGCGTTTCGCGGGAAATTTCATCAACTTCATCAACTTCATCAACTTCATCAACTTCATCAATGGAAACTCGTTTCATCACACGAATTTTGCGATCCTGGTGGTGGCTGATTCTCGTCGGCGCAGGATCAGCCGCGGTCATCAGTTACTTCGTGACGAAAGCGACGCCGAGTACGTATCTGGCGCGAACGATGCTGCTTGTCGGATCGTATGGCAAGGGCGTGGAGGTGACGGACAACGACGTCAGTACAGCGCAGACATTGGCCGACGTGTATGCGGCGCTGGCGCTGCGTGAGCCGGTACTGTCGAGTGCGCTGGCTGAGCTTGGGCTGTCGGACTGGAGCTGTGAGGCGTTGCGTGATCGTTCGTCGATACGCGTGCCGAGCGGGTCATCGCTGATCGAGCTGTCCGTGGTGGACACGGATCCGCAGCGCGCACAGGTGTTCGCACAGGCGATCGCGCGTCAGATTATTCGACAGAGCACGGCCAGCCCGGACGAAACGGCGCGTACGCGCGAATTCACTCTTGCGCAGCTCGATGACCTGCAGACCAAGCTTGAATCCGCGCAGGTGCAGGTGCGCGCGCTCGACGACGAAGTGACCCGTGCGACCAGCGCGCGCGACATCGCCGATCGCCGCAATCGCATTGCGGCGCTGCAGGCGCAGATCGGGGTGTGGCAGGACACCTATTCGGGCTTGCAGCGCAATCTGCTGGATGCGTCGCCGAACAGCATTCAAGTAATCGAGCCGGCGACGCTGCCGACGACGCCGATCGGTCCGCGCCTGTGGAACAACGTGGCGGCGGCCGGCATGATCGGGCTGGTGGTGGCGCTTGCTGCGGCGTTCGGGCTGGACATGATCGATGACACGATCAAATCGACGGACGATGCGCGCGCCACGCTCGGCCTGTCGATTCTCGGCAGCGTTGCGCGGCAGCGCAAATCTATGGAAGATGATCAGCTGAGTGTGAATCTGCGTCGTGATCATTTTGGCGAGGCTTTTCGTGTGGTGCGCACGAATCTGCAGTTCAGTTCTGCCGGCGCCCCGCTGCATACGCTGCTCGTGACCAGCACACGCCCCAGGGAGGGCAAGAGCATGACGGCGGCGAATCTTGCGTCCGTCGTGGCGCAGGCCGGCCGGCGTACTTTGCTGATCGATGCGGACCTGCGTCGGCCGACGCAGCACGAGATTTTCAAGCTGTCGAACGAACGCGGATTCAGCACGCTTTTTCTCGAAGAGAGCGGGTCGCTCGACGACGTAATTTGCACCACGGCAACGGGGCTGTGCGTGCTGCCGTCCGGGCCGATTCCACATAACCCGGCGGAGCTGCTCGATTCTGCGCGCATGAGCGGCATCATGGCGCTCTGCCGCAGCCGATTCGATTTCGTCGTCGTGGATGCGCCGCCGATTCTGAGCGTGGCTGACGCATCGATTCTTGCCGGGCGCGTTGACGGGGTGCTGATGGTGGTCGATGCCGGATACACACGCCGGGTGCAGGCGGTGCGCGCGCGGGATGCGATTAAGTCGACTGGTGCGCGGCTGCTCGGTGTGGTGGTCAATCGCGTGCGCGGCGATGATCCTGATGACTATTACTACACTTATCCGGATCGAAAATCGAGTGCGGTCAGTGAGCCGCGCAGCAACGGCCCGCTGCGTGAAGTGGTGGCCATGGCCGACGTTGCTGCGCATGCGGAATCACCTGCTTCGTAGCGATGGTGTACACACGCGGTGGATGGGGTGCATCCGCACGTTTTCGGTCTGCCATAATTCTGCACACTATGAAAGCGCTGGAAGACAGAATCGCCGCAGAAGGGCGCAACCTCGGACATGGAATTCTTAAAGTCGATTCTTTTGTGAATC
>CAXNFZ010000149.1:0-7196 GCA_964201495.1 Chloroflexota bacterium
TCGGGGGAAGGAATAGCGCGTTTCGCGGGAAATACTGATTTAGGCCTGAGTAGTTACGAGTCATGTAGGAAATCGTAGCTGCTCGCAGTCCTTTGTTGGAATTTCCGCAACACGTCATCGCCGGTGATGGCGTGTTGCGGGGATAGTACCGACGATGGGCTGAGCCGTTGCGAAAAATTCTAGAAGTGATAGTCGATGTGCCACTCGAGCAACTGGCCGGATGCGACGGTGCGCTCGAGGAAGGGTTCCCAGGAGAACGTCTGCGGGTTGCCCCAGATGGGGAAGAAGTCTGGTGTGTAGCTGCACGAGCCGGCGACGAGGCCGAGGGTCGGGTGGCGCTGCAGCACAGTGAGCGGCGCGGTGGCGGCGTGCGAGAGCGGCAGATAGTAGCCGGTGTTCCAGGGGCCGTTGCGGCGGCGGATGAAACCGGAGTCGGCGCGTGCGTAGCCTGCGTCATCCGCGGGAAAGTCGACCTGAGTGTTGAACCAGCAGAGTTCGTCATCGGTCGTCTGCGGATAGAACGGGTGCGGGAACCAGCGCATCGGCACGGGTGCACGTCCGCTGTTGTGCAGCGACGTGTGTGAGCGCACGGTGCGGCCGGCGAGCGTGATTGTGCGGGTGAGTGCGACGCGCCAGTCGCCGTATTGCTGCAGCGTGACGAAGCGCACGGATGCGGCGCTGCGCTCGATTTCCCAGCGACAAAATTCCTTGACGACGTTGGCCGCGAGATCGCAGAGGCCTGTGCCGAGGATGAGTGCTTCGTCGCCGGCACCGCGCAGCGGGCCGAGGTTGAATGCATCGGGAATGCCCTGTCCGTCGAATACGTTGAAGCTTTCAGGATAAGTCGGCCCGGTCAGTACAGGGCCGTGCAGGGCGTCGATGATCTGAAAAATATAGCCGCCGGTGCAGTAGCGCGTGCCAAATCGATTCTGGTCGGCGATCGGATCGAGCAGCTGCACTTCAAGCTGCTGATTTTGGAGGGTGAGCATGTGGCAAGTGTGCAGTTGGATGAAGAGGGTGTCAATCAGCATGCAGCATGCGCCCGGCCTCAGGGCATACGCCCGGCCTCCACGAAAGCTGCATACGTTTGTGCGTCGAGGTGCTGCAGCGGCCGCATGCAGGCCGTGGCGTCGATCCATTCGGCGAAATCGCTGTGCGGCCAGAGTTCTGGCGTGGCAGCGCAGCCGTGTATGACGGGCAGCAGGTGCACGCGACGGCAGAGCAGCGCCAGTCGGCGATCGTTGTCGATGCGTTCTGCTGAATAGGGCCCGGCGAAGAGTGATCCTGATCGGGAGTGCCGGTGATTGAAGCGCTTGGAATAGCGATTGAAAACGCATTGCAGAAAAAGGCTGACGGATGGATCGCCGAGCGGCTGCGCGAGCAGCTGATAGCTGCACGGCAGCACGCACCACGCCAGCAGCCGCACGCGATGCGCGGCTGCGGCGCTGCGCAGCTCGCGCGCCAGACTGGTCAGATCGTGCTCGTCGAGGGCGATCGGTGCGCCGTGAGCGCCCTCGTTTCCGACGTGATAAATGCCCCCGCGCTCGTAGAGGATGCGTCGCATAGCCATGTGATGAGGCTAGCAGCCGCGAAGCGAGATGTACCTGACGCTGTCTGACGGAGGCGTCAGGGAGCGGCTCGATGACAACTGACGAGAAATTGACTGGACTGAGTCGGTGACTCACGCGCTCACAAGCTGCGCAGGCCCTGCTCGTCGATGGTGGGAATTCCGAGCGCTGTCGCTTTGTCGACCTTGCTGCGGCCGGGTTCGTCGCCGACGACGACGAAGCTGGTCTTTTTGCTGACGCTGTCGGTGACTTTCCCGCCACGCGCTTCGATCCATGCAGCAATTTCCTCGCGTGGCTGAGAGAGCGTGCCGGTGACGACGAACGTCTTGCCGGCGAATGGCCCCTGCGGCGGTTCATCAGGCGCGTCTATCACCGGCGTCTGCGTTGGGTTTACGTCGGCGGCCTGCAGCTTGGCGACGAGTGTGTGCACGGTCGGGCGTGCTGCCCAGTCGACGACGCTCTCCGCGATGATTTTGCCGACGCCGTCGATTTTCTGCAGCTCGTCTGCGCTGGTGGTGAGCATGGCATCGATGCTGCCGCAGCGCCGTGCGAGCGCGCGAGCGGCGACTTCGCCGACATGGCGAATGCCGAGGCCGATGAGCAGCCGTTCGAGCGGCCGATTGCGTGAGGCTGCGATGGCGTCGAGCAGATTCTGCGCCTTCTTCTCTGCGAATTTATCGAGCGTGAGCAGCTGATCTTTTTGCAGCGCGTAAAGGTCAGCCACGTCGGAGACGAAGCCGGCTTCGATCAATTGCGCCACGATTTTTTCGCCGAGGCCTTCGATGTCCATGGCGCCGCGGCCGACGTAGTGTTGAATGGCGCGGTCGGTGCGGCCGGCGCATTCGTCGTTCAGGCAATAGAGCGCCACTTCTCCTTCGCGCTTCGTGAGAACGGCGCCGCAGAACGGGCAGGTCGTCGGAAGCGTGATGGCGCGTTCGGCGCCGGTGCGCGCGTCGACGACTGGTCCGGCCACGTAGGGGATGACGTCGCCGGCGCGCTTGACGATGACGCGGTCGCCGATGCGAATGTCCTTGCGCGCGATGTCTTCGAAGTTGTGCAGCGTGGCGTTGGCGATGGTGATTCCGCCGACCTGGACCGGATCAAGTACGGCGGCGGGCACGATGTTGCCGGTGCGGCCGACGCTGATCGCCACGTCGCGCAGCACGGTGGTGGCTTCGCGCGCGGGGAATTTGAAGGCGAGCGCGCCGCGCGGGTCTCTGCCGACATAGCCGAGCAGCTCAGCCAGTTCGAGATCATCGATCTTGATGACCATGCCATCGATTTCGAAGGGAAGATCGTCGCGCTGGGTGACGTAGCGTTCGCAGAACGCCACGGCTGCGTCGAAATCATCGAAGTGCTGCGGGATGTCGCTGACCGGCAGGCCGAGCGTGCCCAGCCATGCAAGGGTCTGCCACTGCGTGGCTGGCGTCGTTCCGCCGGAGGAAGCGACGACGGCATAGAAGTACGCCGTGAGCGGGCGGCGGGCGGTGAGCGCCGGGTCGATCTGGCGCAGGGCGCCGGCGGCGAAGTTGCGGGGGTTGGCGAAGGGCTTCTCGCCGGCGGTGCGCAGCTGATTGTTCATGCGCTCAAAATCGGGAAGCGTCACGAACACTTCGCCGCGCACGACGAGCGTGGTGGGTGCGTGCGGATGTGCGTTGCTGCGCAGGGAGAGCGGCACGCGGCGCAGCGTGCGCAGATTGGTAGTGATGTCTTCGCCAATGGCGCCGTCGCCGCGCGTGGCGCCCTGGGTAAACACGCCGTCGCGGTATGTGAGGACTACGGTCAGGCCGTCGATTTTGGGTTCGACGACGAAGCGAGCAGCGGCGGTTCGTTCGGCCAGACCGAGCGACTCGGCGTGGCGCAGCAGTCGCTCGCGCCATGCACGTGCGTCGGCGGCGTCGAAGGCGTTGGCGAGCGAGAGGATCGGGCGTGGGTGGGCGACCTTGGCGAACCCTTCGGCAGCCGGCGCGCCGACGCGTTGCGTGGGCGAATCGGGGGTGATCATCTCGGGGTGGGCTGCTTCGAGCGCACGCAGTTCGTGAAAGAGCGCGTCGTATTCGGCGTCGGAGATCGTCGGTGCATCGAGCACGTGATAGCGGTGGCAGTGCTCGTTCAGCATGTCACGGAGTTCGGCAGCGCGGCGAGCGGCTGTAGCATCGGCTTCGAACAGCGGCAGGGTACCCATGGGCGGCATTGTAAATTGCATCGAAATCGGTATTGCCAATCGATCTCTGTATGATTCATCATTGAATACAATGGCGCGGTCTAAGAAAAAATCTAAGAGTTAATCTGGGCTGGTCTGAGCAACGATTCGATGGAGCGACTCAGGCTGGTCGATTTTTCATCGCGAGGCATATTGCTGGTTCCTTCGGCGGTTCTCGACGGAGAAACGGTTGGCGAGTCGCGCGGGAAATACCTGATCCGGGCCCGAGCAGTTCTCATGAGAGAGGCAGGGGCGGAGCAGAGTTGCAGCGTTCAGTCTCTTTGGCACAAAAATGGCAACAGTCACACACGCGAACATCCACGTCCAGAACGGCCAGGAGACGGGCGATTCGTCCCGGATGGCCGTGCATGTGCTGCCGAAGCGCGGCCTGCGCGCTGGCGAAACGCTGGTGATGTTTCTGGATTTTCCTGAGGCGCCGGCGAACGTCTGTGCCGACGTCATGAAGGTGCTGCAGGAAGGGTATGCGAACGCGCCGGGTGGCGTCACATCTGCATTGCGGCTGGCGATCAAGCTGGCGAACGATCGGCTGATCAACGCGAATCGGGGTGCACCGAAGCCGATGGAGGGTTCGATCACCTGTGCGGTGGTGGGGGAGAGCAGCGTGGTGCTGGCGCAGTGCGGGCCGGCCCTGGCGTATGTGCGCACGCACGAGGGTGTATTTGAGCGCATCGAACCGCAGGGTGCCGCAGCGGAGCAGCAGGTTGGGCGTTCATCGACGATCGATATTTTCTTCGACAACGTGGCGCATCAGGAGGGCACGATTTACGTGCTGACCGGCGTCTACTCGTATCCGCAGCAGAACGACCGCATGGTTGCTGCGTGCATGGGCAAGGGCGATGCTGAGACCGTTGCGGCATTTTTGAACGTGAACGTCAAGCAGAGCATAGCTGGCATGGTCTTCGAGGTGCTTCAGGGCGAGCCGGCGGTTGTCGTTGAGGAAGTGCGCCCTGCACGCCCTGCGCGTCCGACGCGGCCTGAGACGACCGACGCTTCGCCGATCGAGCAGAGCGAGCCGAAGGCGGCCAAGTCTGGACGACCGAAGATGCCGACTGCTGCGCGCAAGCCCATGTTTTCGCCGGAGCTGCAGGCTGGCGTGAGCCAGGCCTTCCGCTCGATGCGTGATGGACTGGCGACGCTGGGAGGCCGTATGCTGCCGGACCCGGCGGCTGCACCGCCGTCGCTGCCGGAGCGGGTCCGCTCGAAGCAGTTTCTGACGGTGGCGGCGATGGTGCTGCTGCCGATCATCATCGTGAGCGTGGCCGTGCCGCTGTATCTGGAATTCAGCGGGGAGGCGCAGCGGCGCGAGACGAAGCGCACGATCGAGGCGCAGCTGGCGGCTGCGCAGCAGGCGCGTGAGCCTGCGGACGTGCGAATGAAGTGGGCGACGCTGCAGCAGCAGGTGAGTGAGTATGCGGTGAAGTATCCGGAGTACGCCGCGGATTTTTCTGAAGTTCAGGTGCAGGCGCGTGGTCAGCTCGACGCACTGGCGAAGATCGTGCGGGTGGCGGCGGTGCCGATCGTGCAGTTCGAGGCGGTCGGCCGTAATCGTGTGGCTTCATCGGCGATGGGTGCATACGTGTTGAATACCGATGTCGGCACGGCGAACTATCTTCCGCTGAACGACGACCATACGGCATTGGCGCCGAACGGGCGTCCGGTGTCGCTGCAATTTATCGACGTCGATGAAGTGAATCGTGGTTTGACCGACATCGTGTGGGCGACGAACAGCGAATCGCGTTGGCGCACCGAGGGTGCGGTGCTCTTCGGATCGCAGGGTGTATACGAATACAGCTCGGCGACCACGCGCGCGTCCCCGTGGAAGATTGCTGCAGCGGATGAAACGCGGCCAGCGCGTACCACGGCGGGTGAAATCTACAACGGCACGATTTACCTGCTCGATGGCGAGATTGGACAGATCTGGAAGTATGTGATCGGTGGTGAATCCTTAAAGTCTGAAGCGCCGTATTTTCGCTCCGCCTTCGAATCGCTCAAGGGTGCGATAGACCTGGGGATCGACGGTGCGGTCTACGTGCTCACGCAGAACGGCACTGTGCAGAAGTTTTTCAACAAGGCGCCGCAGCCGTTTTCGATTACCGGATTGCCGGAGCCGATCGGCCGTGCGGCGGCGCTGGTGGTGACCGGTGGCGACCCGGAGCGGGGCAATGTATATGTGCTGGATGCGCAGGCTGGCAGCGTGCTCGAGTTCGACAAGAAGGGTGTGTTTGTGCGGCAGTATCGCGGCGTCGGCGATGAATTCGTCGACGCGACCGATCTGGCGGTGGACACAGCTCGCCGGACCGGCTACGTGGTGATGAGCCAGCGGTTGTATACGTTCAAGCTGCAGACAAATCCGTGAGCACGCCGGGCGCATCCGAAGGCAAGTTGCGTTGTGAAGGGCGCCCGACAGCGTGATCAGGGCAGCAGCGTCAGGCGAGCGGTTCCTTGAAATCGTAGAAATTGCCGCGCGCGAGCCAGCGAGTGCCGTCGGCGTCGCAGACGAGCGCGTCCCCTTCACGGCGCAGCGGCATGCCGGAGCGGGGCGAGCGGAAGATGGCGTCGCCGGCAAGTCCGGAAGCATTTTCGGGTGAGCTGCCCTGGGTCCTGGTTTTCAAAAAGACGCTGGGTGAGAACAATCCGAGGCCGGCGGTGCGCTGCAGCGCTGCGTCGATGGCCACCATAGTGCTGAGCGGGAGCAGGCGCTTGAGCAGGCCAATGCGCAGATATGATGCGCTCAATTTTTCCTGCACGGCAAAGCCGGCCTGCTGCACTTGATCGAGCATCCAGCGCGGATGGAAATCGTAGTTCAGCTTGACGAATTCGACTGGCTCCGGGCTGAACGGGCTCCACGGCTGACGGCCGAGTGCGCGGCGCGCGATGGCCTTCAAGTTGCGCTTGTTGGCGAACTCGAGGACGAACGTGCTGTTGGGGGCAAGCGCTTCGCGGATGCGGCGCAGGGCGACAGGCACATCGGCGATGTGGTGGATCACGCGCACCATCGTGGCGGCACTGAGCACACCCGAGACGAAGGGCAGGTTGTAGATATCGGCGGCGACGAAGACAAAGCGCGGATCGGCGCCCCATTTCTGCATGCCTTCCTCGAGCAGCGAGCGCGAATAGTCGAGCAGCACAATCTGTTCGTAGCCGGTATAGAGCTCGGCAAGGCGGCCGAAGCCGGCTCCGAATTCGATCACGCGCCGACCGGTCGGCGGCAACAGGCGTCGTATTGCAACACGTTCGACTGCATCTTCATAGGCGCGGTCGGCATTCTTCCAGAAGCGGCTTTGGTAATCCGAGCCTTCGTAATCGCAGATCATAGGGCGGTATTGTCGCACCGGACACGTTGAAGGGTGCATTCGGGGAGTGCGCAAAGCCCAATTGGTATCCGCGAAACACGCCATCGCCCG
>CAXNFZ010000150.1:0-7151 GCA_964201495.1 Chloroflexota bacterium
AGTTTAGACACTCCTACGCGTGGGGTATACCCGCAGGTCGCTACCGCTCCACTTCGCGATAGACCGCCAGCAGCTTCGCCACAATTTTTTGCCAGCTGAAATCCTCGGCGTAGCACGACGCAGCGTGCCCCATGCGGCGACGTATCGCAGTGTTCTCCAGCAGCAGCTCGAGCGCATGCGCCATCGCGGCGGTGTCCCCTACCTTGACGCGCATTCCCGTCTTGTTGTGCTTCACCAGCTCCTGCAGGCCGCCGACGTCCGAAACGACCACCGGCGTTCCGCACGCCATCGCCTCGAGCGCGACCATGCCGAACGACTCGTAGTGCGACGGCATCACCAATACGTCGGCCGCGGAGTAGTAAAACTGCAATACGTCCTGGTCGCGCGCACCGAGGAACGTGACGAGGTCGAGCAGGCCGAGCTCTTCGCGCAGCGCATGCAGCCGCGCCATCTCTTCGTTTTCGCGCTGGCCCTGCTCACTCGGATCGCCCCCGATGACGCTGACGCACAGCTTCTGCCATTCGAAGTCCGCGCGCGTCTCGCGCAACAGCGACACAGCGTGCAGCAGCGTGTCGATGCCTTTCAATCGCTCGATGCGGCCGGTGAACAGAATCATGCGCTGATCGCGCTCCACGCCAATCACCTTGCGCGCATATGCCTGTTCAATCGGGCTGAAACGCGACAAATCGACGCCCGGCGGCACGATGCGAATCTTCGACGACCCGGCACCGAGCATGTGCACGAGCTGCCCCTTTTCCACCTGCGTCGACGCTGTGATGCGGTCGGCGCTGTAACACAGGTGACATTCCTGCGAAAGACGCAGATCACCTTCCCGATCCTGCGGCCGCTGCGCGATGAGATTTTTCATTTCGGCGATCGTGTGAAAGGTCATCACGAAGCGCGTGCCCCAGCAATCGCGCAGCCGCTCAGCGACGAGGCCGGACAGCCAGTAGTTGGCGTGAATCAGGTCGTAGCGGCCAAGCGCCTCGCCTTCGGCGCTCTCACGCGCAGCAAATTCGCACATCCAGTCAGCGAACGCCGGCATGTACTGAAAAAGATCGTCCTTGCGCACCGGCTCCTCCGGCCCCGCCGGCACGTGAATCACGCGCACCCCGGGAGCCAGGCGCGGGTCGATACGCAGCGTGCGTGTGCTCTGGCTGCGCGTGAACACATCGACCTGCACCCCCTGGTGCGCCAGCTCGCGCGCAACTTCACGCACGAACACATTCATGCCGCCGGTGTCCTTTCCGCCGAGCGTCGCCAGCGGTGAGGTGTGGAAACTGATCAGAGCCACGCGCATAGTGAATTTTGGTAACTACTCAGGCCTAAATCAGTATTTCCCGCGAAACGCGCTATTCCTTCCCCCTTCGGGGGAAGGAATAGCGCGTTTCGCGTTGGAAAAATGGATGGCCTGAGTAGTTACGAATTTTTTATTATGTCACATACAGGGATCGATCGGGTGCACGCGTGCACGCGGGTGCATCCGCCGTTTGGGGCGTATGTATTTCTCACGCGAAGAATGCGAAGAATGCGAAGAATGCGAAGAATGCGAAGAAGTATAAAGTCCGTAGCCGAAGTAATATTCTCAGGGAGTGCACGAAATCTAATTGATGAAACCCGCAAAACACGCCCTCACAAGCTTTTCCTTCGCGTTCTTTGCGGCTTCGCGTGAGAAAAATCTGCTGTCTAAATCTGCCCGACACCGGATGCACTTATAGGAATGCCCCCAGGTTCCAGCGTCATTATCATTAACCTAACCATGAATAATTCACAACGCAAAGCTCTGACCGCCCTGCCCTCGACCGAACAGGACTGGCTGTGCATCATCGGCCGCATGCCCAGCTGGGTTCAAAGCAGCACGCTCATAAACCCGTGGCGTCCGGCAGTGTGCTTCATCGTAGATCGCCGGACGGATGAAGTGTTGTATCTCGGGATCGGCAAACACAAGGATACGCTGGCCCAGAGCGTGACGCGCACGCTCGTCAATGTGATGATGGCCGATTTCTCGGACGAAATCCGCGCCACCGCTGCCGTATTGCACAAACCGGCGCCAGGAAAGCCGGCCTCGATCGAGTTCACACACGATGAGGTGTATCAAAAGCTCAAGCCGAACCTGGACGCGGTCGGCATTCGAAGCACCTGCGCGCCGCACCTCGGCCGCATCACCGAGATTATGCGCGGCATGGCAACGTCGACGGGCCAGCAGGCATCGCCCGGCATCCTATCGACGCTGCAGGGTGATATTTTCGCGGTCCAGCGCTACTTTGCCCTGGTCGCCGCCTTTCACCGTGCAGCGCCGTGGAAATTCGTCGGCAATGACCATGTAATCGAAGTGCGCTACCCGCCTGCCTCCGATCCGTTCTGGGTAGTCGTCATGGGCAACGGCGGCGAGGAGTTCGGCATCGCCCTCTACGATTCGATAGACATCATCAATCGCCTGTCCCAAAAAAACGCCCCCGTACTCTTTCGAAGCGTCGACCATGAGGCGTTCGCGCTAAGCTTCAACCTGCCGTTCGAAGGCGCATGCTTCGAAGATCTGGATCTCATCGAGCAGTTCGGGCTTCCCATCGACAGCGACGAAGCGTTTCCCGGGCTGATCCGCGCGCGAACCCGGAGCGGCAAAGTCGAACTGCTGCAGACAACGCAACAGGAAGCACAACGCATCATAGCGCTCGTACAGGTGCTGCCTGAATTCATTTCGTCGCCGGTGCATATGGCGGCGGAAGACGGCTATCCCAAACCCGCCGAAGCCACTCTGCTGCTGCCGGAGGACGACTCGCACGGCAGCATCCATCTGAAGTTTCCCCCAGAAGGCCTCGCCTTTCGGCCGCCGATGCACGGCGACGAAAACGAAGAAGACGATGACTTCAACAGCGACTTCCCGCTGGACATCTCTCCGGATGATCTGATGCGGGCGCTGGAATCCCTGATGGGAATGTCGGCGAAAAAGAAACCCAAGCCGACAGCCGGCAAACCGAAATCGACGAAGAAATCGGCGAAGAAGCCAGTAAAGAAACTGCCGAAGCCGAAGAAGAAATAGCGAATCTACTCTGCAAAACTCTCTTACACCGTGCTCGAATAACTGTTCAGGGTGGGAGTGCGCAAAGCCCAATTGGTATCCGCAAAACACGCCATCGCCCGCCCCCTTCGGGGGCGGGCGATGGCGTGTTTCGCGGGTTTCATCAATTGGATTTTGAGCATTCCCCCCATATAAGTGCAGTTGACACCATACCCGCGGCGCGCCAAACTTCTCCCTATGCTTTATTACGAACTGCTTCACCCCGAAATTCTCGGCGCACTGGCCGCGTCCGGCCACGGCGGCCGGATTCTTATCGCCGACAGCAACTTCCCGGTCGGCACGCGCGCATACCCCCCCGCCAAACGCGTCTATCTCAACCTCGCCCCCGGCCTGGTCGACGCCACCACCATCCTCGAGGTGCTGCTCACCGCCGTGCCCGTCGAGTCCGCAGCCGTCATGCTGACAAACGAAGGCGTGACCGCACCAATCGTCGACGAGTTTCGCGAGATGCTCGGCACCGAAATTCCCGTCACTGCGCTCGAACGCTTTGCCTTCTATGACGCCTGCCGCGACTCGGACACGGCGCTCGTCATCGCCTCCGGCGAACAGCGCATCTACGCGAACATTTTGCTCACCATCGGAGTGGTGCCGCCGGAGGAGGAAGGGGAGGACGAAGAATAGAGGGGAGAGGGAATAGGGAGAGGGAATAGGAACAGTCCGCATTATTCAGGCAGGTCCCCATTCCCCATTCCCTATTCCCTATTCCCCATTCCCTATCCCCCATTCCCCATTCCCTATCCCCCCATCACCGAATTCAACACCCACAACGCCGCCATGCCGGCTGCGATCGTCGCCAGCACGTTGCGCGTGCACAGCGCCACCACGCTGGCGACGGCGCCGGCGATCATGCGCGTATTCGACAGCGACAAATCCAGCACCCCGGCGCGCAGCACCAGCTCCGGCGTGATGATCGCCGTGAGTGCTGCGATCGGCACGAAGCGCAGTGCCGCGCGCAGCCAGTGCGGCACGTTGAGCCGTTCGAACAAAATGATGAACGACCAGCGATACGTAAATGTCAATGCGCCGATCCCCACGATCGCCGCCCACATGGCAAGTTCATTCACGAGCGCACCTCCGCATTCACATCTGCAAATCTTGCCTCGATGAACATGCCGATCGCGATGCCCAGCAGTGTGGCCGTCACCAGCCCGAGCCGCAGCGGCATCGCTGCCAGCACCACAGCAGCAATGCCGGCCAATATCGCGGCTGCGATGCCAGCGCGGTCACGCAGCGCCGGCACGACGATGGCGATGAACGTCAGCGGCAGTGAAAAATCGAGCGACCATTCCGGCGGGATCGAGCCGCCGATGAAGATGCCCACTCCGGTGCTGATCTGCCAGCCGATCCACAGCGTGATCCCGGCGCCAAACACATACCATTGCTTAAACAGTCGCGCCAGCGGCGCATCCTTCGGCAGTGTGCTCAAATGCGTAACGGACACAGCGTAGGCTTCGTCCGTCAGCAGATACGCAAGCAGGAATTTCCACCCACGGCTGAATGTCTTCAGATACGGCGCGATCGACGCGCTGTACAACACGTGCCGCAGGTTGATGATCGCTGCGGTGATCACGATCGTCAGCAGCGGCGCGCCTTCGCCGAACATGCGCGCAAAAATCATCTGCGACGCACCAGCGAAAATCACCGAGCTCGTAGCCTGCGCCGGAATTGCCGGCATTGCCGCAGCGTTCACTGCTACGCCGAAAATCAGGCCGAAAGGGATCACGCCGAGCATCATCGGCAGCTCGGCAACACAGCCGCGCGTGAACTCACGCAGTCGCGAGGGGGTCGGTGCATTCATGGGCGGCAAGTGTAGCGGGTAGGAGCGCGCATAGCACGATCCACGCTCATGGTGTTCAATCCGACGCAATCATGAAAATCACCGACATCACCGGCTATCCGGTCTGGGGCGGCTTTCGCAATTATTTCTTCCTCGTCATCGACACGGACGAGGGCATCTATGGCGTCGGCGAAGGCGGCATCCCCAGCCGTGAACTGGCCTCGATGGCGCTGCTCGAGCACATCAAGCCGCTGCTCGTCGGCGAGGACCCTTTCCGCATCGAGCACCTCTGGCAGAAGCTGTGGCGCTGCGGCTTCTTCCCCGCCGAAGGTCTGCTCTCGGCGGTGATTTCGGCGATCGACATCGCGCTCTGGGACATCAAGGGCAAGGCGCTGAACGTGCCTGTCTACGAGCTGCTCGGCGGCCGCGTGCGCGACAAAGTCGTCTGCTATCCCCACAATTCCGGCCACCACATGGATGTGCAGGCGATCGTCGATTCCTGCCTGCAGACCAAAGCCGAAGGCTGGAAGTTCGTGCGCTGGGGCCTGCCCTCCGACGGCGACATCCACGAACCGCGCCGTGCCGTCGACGCGTCGATTCGCCAGATGCAGGCGGTGCGCGAAGCGGTCGGCGATGACATCGAGATCGTCTTCGATGTGCATACGCGCCTCGACCTGGCCGACGGCCTGCGCCTGTGCGTCGAGTCCGAACCGCTGCGGCCGTATTTCATCGAGGATCCGCTCCGCAGCGAGAATCCGGATTCGTTCAAGACACTGCGCCCGCGCACGCGCGTGCCTCTCGCCGCCGGCGAACAGTTCAGCAGCAAATGGCGCTTCCGTGAAATGATCGAGAACGAGTGGATCGATTACGCCCGCGTCGACCTGTGCATCGTCGGCGGCTTCACCGAAGCAAAAAAGGTCGCCGGCTGGTGCGAAACGCACTACATCAACATGGTCGTCCACAACCCACTCGGCCCAGTGTCATCCGCCGCATGTCTGCAGTTCAACCTGGCCGTGCCGAATTTCGGCGTGCAGGAGCAGCCGACGAAGCCCGGCACGATGCTCACCGACGTCGTGCCGGTGCAGCCGGAATGGCGCGACGGCTGCCTGCTCCCGCCCACACGTCCCGGCCTCGGCATCGAGTTCGATCGCAGAGCCGCCGCCGCTCACCCCTTCCGCATGGCTGAACTGCCGCACCTGCGCAGAGACGATGGGGCGTTTACGAATTGGTAGGGGAATAGTGATAGTGGATAGTGATAGTGGATAGTTGCTGTCACATTTACACTATCACTATCACTTACAAGAACGCCGCAAGCGCACGCAAATACGCCGCCGGCTGATCACGCCGAATGCTGTGTCCGGCGCCGGCGATGTGCGCCACCTGCGCCTGCGGCACGAGCGCCTGGAACACCTTTGCCTGCTCGGCGTTCACCAGCCCGCCCCGCTCCGGGTCGGACGTGATCAGCAGCACCGGGCAGGTCACGTTCTTCAGAATCGCCGGCCAATCAAGCCGGATGCCGAAGCGCGACAGCACGTTGAAGCTCATGCGCAGCTTCGATTCCGCCCACGGCACAAATTCCTCAGCCGGCCAGCCAGGCTGATTCGCGCTCTCGGCTGCAACAAGCTCTTCGATGGTGTGACGCTTGGTGCGGATGATCCAGTCGAACATCGGCGGCCATTCGTCGCTCGGCACCGGGTCGACCGCCGTCTCTATCTCCGGCATCCAACTCGGCGGCGGATCCTCCAGCAGAATGCGGCCGGGCAGATCCGGATACAACCCGGCCAGTGCCATCGCCGTGATCGCACCCATCGAATGCCCGAGCACCGCCGGCTTATCCAGCTTCAGCTGCGTGATGATCTCGGCGGTATCGTCGGCCATCTCATGCGGCCCATAGCCCTTGCGCGGCGCGTCCGAACGTCCATGCCCACGCGCATCCGCCAGGATTACTTCGTGCGTCTCCGCCAGCGCAGCCGCCACCAGCGGCCAGCACGCGCCGTCGTCAGAAAACCCGTGCAGCAGCACAATCGGCGGCTTCGCTCCACCGCTGCGCTGAATATGCAGCTTCAACCCCGCCGGGGTCACCACGTAGCTCGACTGCCAGTTCATGATTTCACCCATATCGTTTCTCTTCTTTTCCCTCTTCCCTCTTCCCTCTTCCCTCTTCCCTCTTCTCTCTTCTCTCTCCCCTCTCCCCTCTCCCCTCTCCCCTCTCCCCTCTCTCCCCTCCTCACTTCACCAGCCACAGATACGGCTGCTCTATGAGTCGCTTGATGCGCTGTAAAAAGCGTGCTGCAG
>CAXNFZ010000151.1:0-7118 GCA_964201495.1 Chloroflexota bacterium
GTCATGGTCATACCACGATCCGGCCGGGTTCCATTCGCGACAATACACTGCCTCTGCGTCGGCGCCGCTGAGATACCGCAGCGCATCAAAGGTGTGAATCGCCATGTCGAGCAGCAGCACGTGCTCCATTCGGTCGCGAAATCCGCCGAAATGCGCCCCGACGTAGAAATCGACGTTCACCGTCGTCAGCTCACCCAGCACGCCCGAACGCACGAGTTCGCGCACGCGCCGAATCTGGCGCTGAAAACGCCGGTTCTGCATCACGCTGTACTGCACTCCCGCCGCCTGTGCCGCATCCAGCGCACGCTGCGCATCGGCGATGCTGTGCGACATCGGCTTCTCCGACAGCACGTGCACGCCGTGTGCGAAGGCCGACAACGCGTTGAATGTGTGCACCTCCGGGATCGTCACGTCGAACAAAATATCCGGCTTTGATTCCCGCAGCGCCTCGTCCAGATCGGTGTATATACCGGCGCCGGTCAGGCCGTACTCGTCCCGCCGCGCCCGCGCCGCGTCCGCCACGATATCCACCAGCCCGACGACTTCAAGCCCTTCGATTTTCGTGGCCGTGTTCAGCCACGCCTTGCTCATGCCGCCGCAGCCGGCCAGCACCACACGCAGATTCCGCCCCATTTATGCAATCCTCCGAATCAATACGTCCACGTTCATGCCCGCACCGAGCGACTCCAGCTCGCTGCGCCACGCGCTGTCCAGCGTGCGCGGCGCCACCACCAGCGCACTCATGCTGAACAACGTCGCCCCTGTCGTCGGCGCAGGCGACGTGCTCGTGTCCAGCGTCTCGATATTGATGCCGCGCTTCGCCAGCTCGTGCGCAATGCGGTGAATAATGCCTTCGTCGTCGGCGCCGATCACCTCGATCTGATACGGAAGCTGATCCACCCGCACGTCCGGCGCCATGTCCACTGTGCGGTTCGACTGCACCGCAAACCCTTCGCTGCGCAGTTTCGCCAGAACGTCGTCCAGACCAGGCAGCTTCGCCGTCGGCAGACTCACCAGCAACAGCATGGCGAACACCCCACCCAGCCGCGCCATGCGGCTGGTCTCCACGTTTGCGTCGATCTCGAGGAGCCGGCGCGTCACCTCTTCGACAAGGCCGATCCGGTCCGATCCAGTCAGGGTAAGCACGATTTGGCTTCGCATGTCCGAAGAAGTGTAGCGGCGATCGGTCGCGGTGAAAAGCGCACATGCCCCTTCCCATCACGTCATTCGCTTAGATTTTTCAATGGGAATACTCCAAAAGTCTGATTTACTCTCTTGTAACTCGCATTATTCTAAGCACCATCTATGCGAAGCAGCCGATTTGCCCCCGTTCCGGTCGCCGCCCTCTGCGCGAGCGCGCTGATCATGCTGTCCGCATGCGCGCCGGCATCATCCGCGGCCACCCCAGCGGCTACCCCGCCGGCAACGGCGTCTGCGGCCTCGTCCACCGGCTCGAATGCGCGTGCAGCCATGATCGCTCTTCCGCGCATCGTGGTATCCGTCGATGAAAACGGCGTCCCGTCGGTCGCTGGCATCTCCGCCCAATTGGTCGAAAATCTCACGCTCGGCATGCTTCCCGCCCGAGACGTCTCTCTCGATCGCTCATGGATCGAGTACTTTCAATCCACAGACGTGCAGCACATCGAAGTCCTGCAAAACGACGCCGGCGTCTTCGCATGGATCAATGGCCGCCGCCTGCCCAACATCGCGTGGAACGGCCACGAACTGGATCATTCAGCCCAGCTGGCCGACCAGCTCGGCGTGCTCGAAACGCTCGGCCTGTCCGCCAATGCTTCCAGCCTGCTCCATCGCTCGGCGCCGGTTCTGCGCCGATTCGCCCTCAATGTGCTCGTGCACTTCCCACGCCGGCCAGGCACAGCAGAAATCACCGTTCGCGATGCCTCTGTGCCCGTGCAGACTCTGCCTCGCCAGCCCAAAACGATCGCCGAGCGCAAACTTTTCGTCGGTGTGCGCTATGACGCCCAGGGCGACCCGTGGCCCGATGGCCTCACCGACGCCGAGTTTCGCCAGCGCATCGGCTTCGATGTGATGAATCTTGCGCTGCAGCCGGAGCTCGTCTCGCGCCTCAGCGCCCGCGGTCTGCGCGACCTGGTCGTGCGCAGCGAGGAAAACGGCCTCTCCCTGCATGTCAACGGAGTGTCCCTGCCGGCGCTGCAGTGCGACGTGCGCTGTCTGGTCGATCTGGGCGACATCATCGCCACTCTCAACACGTATCCGCAGACAGCCCACCTCAACGCTCCAATTCGCACACTCACGCCGTCGCTGCGCGGCATCGACGCCAGATTGACGCTGCAGTTCCCAACTCCGACGCCAGCCAACGCAGTCGCGCGTTCCTCACGCTGATCCGCTGCTCGCCGACTCTTGCTTATCGCTCTTGCTTATCGCTCTTGTCGACTTATCCCCGTTCCAGGCAGGTAAATCAAACCATGAACACGACCAAACCCATCTCTCAGAACTATGGCCTTATGAAGGTCGTCGGCTATCTTTACATCGCACTGGCCCTGCTGCTGCTGCTCGGCGGCCTGTGGCTGAGCGTGACGCTGGTGCGCGCTGATTTCTACGCTGACTATCGCCGCGGCATGCACCTGATCGTCGGCGTCGGCTCGTTCCTGATCAGCGCACTGCTCGCGCTCGGCTTCTACGTCCAGGGCAGCATGGCAGCCGCCGTAGCCGATATCGACACCACCACGCGCAGCAACGGCATGGCCATCGAAGCAACGCGCCGCTTCGGCGAACGTGCCGCCCGCAGCAGCCAGCAGGCCGCCCGCAACAGTGATGCGCTCCTGCATGCACACACCGCCCTGCAGCAGGCTTCCGACGACGATCGCGCCGCATTTGCACCTCCGCTGCCGCCCGCCTCGACCGAAACGCTGCCCGAGCCGGCCTTCCAGGCCGATTTCATCACAGCCGCTCCGCCGGCTCCCGCAGCCGAGCCCGAACTCGCCGGCCCGCCCCAGTCCCCCGTCGATCAGGTCGTCCAGAGCCTCTTCGCCCGCAGCCGCCGCCCCTGGCGCCAGCCCGCCGCCGACGTCGCCCCCGCAGCGGCTGCAGTCGCTATTGCCGAACCCGTCGCTGATCTCGTCACCGAACCCGTCCGCGATTCCTTTGCTGGAGCCGACACCAATTCCACCGCCGATGCCAGCCCGCTGCCCATCGACGAGTCCGAAATCCGAGGCTGAGTGCACGCCGCCCCGGCACCATCGGCCAGTGTGCATCCGCAGTTTGGGGCGAATGCATTTCTCACGCGAAGCCGCGAAGCCGCAAAGCCGCGAAGCCGCAAAAAACGCAAAGATGTCTGAATTCCGTCGCCGAAGAAACGTCCTCAAGTGATGCCACGGAAAAGCGATAACAGGCTTTTATCTTCGCGTTCTTCGCGGCTTCGCGTGAGGAAAATCTGCTGTCGAAATTCGCCCCTTTGGGCTTTGCGCACTCCCCCCTATTGACATGGTCGCGGTGAATGCGTATACTCACTCGGCTAGAGCAGGATCAGCTGCATTGCTGCAGCCGGTTACTTTGTGCAAAAAGGCAGGTGATATTTAATGGCTCGCGTGGTCGTCGATGACGATGAGACGTTCGAGTCGGCACTTCGGAGATTCAACAAGATCGTGCAGGGCAATCGCATTCTGGTAGAGGTACGCAATCGCCGCTACTTTGAGAAACCCAGCATCATCAACAAGCGCAAGCGCGCTGCGAAACTCCGCAAAAGCCGCCGCCAAAGCATGAAGTTCATGCAGCCCGACGCATAAGCGTCCGGGTTTACGAAGGGCGGGCATTCGTGCCCGCCCTTTTTTCGTGTACGATTACGACTTCTTCGACTCAGGCCCCGTTAAAATCTCCCCGGGATTACTTCAGCTCTCCCACTAACATGCCCAGGACATGCCCGGACTGCGTCGATGCCTTTGGATTTTCGAAATACCTATGGACGCACAACTCAAGACGCGAATTCTCGACGACCTGAAAGCCGCCATGCGCAGCGGCGAGGAAACCCGCAAACTCGTCACGCGCCAGCTAAACGCGATGATCAAGAACGAGGAAGTCGAAGCCCGCACCGACGGCCGAGGCGGCGCAATCACAGACAACGACATCCTGGTGCTCGTGCGCCGCGAAATCAAGCAGCACGAAGAGTCCCTGCTCGAAGCAAGCAACAGCGGCCGCGACGATATCGTCGCTGAACAGCAGGCCGAGCTCAACATCCTGCGCACCTACCTGCCGCAGCAGCTCTCGCGCGAGCAGATCGAGACGCTCGCCCGGGAGACGATCGCCGAAGTCGGCGCCACCTCACCCAAACAGCACGGCACCGTCATGAAGGCGCTGCAACCCAAAGTCAAGGATATCGCCGACGGCAAGTTGGTGAACGACGTCGTTCGCGCGCTGCTCGGCAGCTGATTCATGTCCGTGCACAATCGCCGCCTGCTCGCGCTGTCCGGCATTGCCGGCGTCGGCTGGGCGGCGCTTGCGACGGCGCTCCTGCTCCGTTTTCTCATCGGCGGCAGCCTGGCGCTCGATGTCGGTGATGTCGCCCTGCGCGACATCAATACGCCCAGGCGCATTCAATACATCAGCGAGCTCGAAACCAACCGCCAGCAGGCCCTCGCTGAAGCTGGCGTCGCCCCTATCTTTACTCCGCTCGACGCTCAAGTCGCTCGCCAGCAGATTGCCACCGCCCGCAGCGTCCTCGACCAGATCGTCCTGGTCCGCCAGAAGCAGACTGCCGACGACGAGCGCATTCGCGATCTCGCGCAAATCAAGCCGCTCACGCTCGATGAGCCGACCGCCAGTCGCATCCTGTCATACAGCGATACCCGCTGGAGCCGCATCGACGGCCAGGTCATGAGTGTGCTCGATGCCGCCATGCGCTCCCCCATCCGCCCCGACAATCTTGAACAGGCGCGGCGCTCGCTGCGCGGACAGATCAGCTTCAGCCTCAGCATCGACGAGGCCGAGCTCGTCGAACGCATCGCCGGCGCACTGCTCGTCCCGAATACGAATTTCGACACCGCCGCCACGGACGCCGCCCGCAAATCCGCCCGCGAAGCGGTCCAGCCGGTCGAGCGCATCTTCGAAGCCAACCAGATCGTCGTGCGCTCCGGCCAGGTCGTCGGTCCAGCTGACCTCGAGGCCATGGACACGATGAACCTGCGCCGGCCTGCCATGTCGTTCTTCGACGTGCTCTCGGCCCTGCTGCAATCGGGCATCTGCGTGCTGCTGCTGGCGCTCACAGTCGTGCGCCGCCGCGACGTGCTCACCAGCGTCCCGCTGCGCAATGTTGCGCTCAGCGCTGCCACTCTCAGCAGCGTCGTCCTCCTCGCACGCTGGCTGCTGCCCGGCCACGGGCTGCTGCCCTTCCTCGCCCCGATCGCCACGGTCGCTATCGCAATGACCGCCTGGTCCGGTACGCTCGCCGGCGTGCTCGGCGGCGTCATCGCCGGCGTGCTGATCGGGCCAGTCGTCGATTCAGCCCTGCCGTTCACAATTCAAATCTCTGTGGGCGGCCTGGTCGCCGCGCTCGTGCTCGGCCGCGGCACGCGCATCTCCGATTTCATCCGCGCCGGCTTCATCGCCGGCCTGGTTCAAGCTGCCATGATCGTGGCCTTCCAAATCGTGCCGCAGCCCGCCGCCGAAGACCTGCCGCAGCTCGCCAGCCTGGTCATCGCCGGCGTCGCTTCCGGCATTCTGTCGTCAGCGTTCGCCCTCGGCGCGCTCTACCTCAGCAGCCTGCTCTTCGACGTCACCACGGTCGTCCAGCTCACCGACCTGGCGCGCGCCTCGCACCCCCTGATTCAAAAAATGCTGCTGCAGGCGCCCGGCACATACCACCATAGTCTGATGGTCGGCAATCTTGCCGAACAAGCCGCCGAACGCATCGGCGCCGACTCTCTGCTCACCCGCGTCGGCGCGTACTATCACGACATCGGCAAACTCGAAAATCCGCACCACTTTATCGAAAACCAGATGGAAGGGGTGAATATTCACGACCGCCTCGATCCCCGCACCAGCGCTGCCCTGCTCCATGCGCACGTCACCAATGGACTCGCTCTTGCTCAGCAACACAAACTGCCGGCACGCATTCGCGGGTTCATCGCCGAACACCACGGCACCATGCGCACCGGCTACCAGTACGCGCGCGCCTGCCGCGACAACGGCGGCCCGGTCGACGACGCTCCCTTCCGCTACGCAGGCCCGCGCCCGCTCAGCCGCGAAACGGCCATCCTCATGCTCGCCGATGCCTCCGAGGCTACCGTGCGCTCCTCGAAATGCGAAACGGTCGAGGCCATGGACGCAGTCATCCGCCGTGTCATCGCCGATCGCCTCGCCGACAACCAGCTCGACGAGTCGCAGCTCACTCTGCGCGACCTCGACCAAATCCGCCAGTCCTTCCTCGATACGCTGCGCGGCGTCTATCACCCGCGCGTCGAATATCCCTCCGCTCAGGCTCAGCCGCTCACCATCACCGCAGCCCCGCCCACCGAGCCACCGTCGGGCGACGCCTCAGCCGCCTCCGACAAACCATCGTTCGCAGCTCATGCCTAATTCACAGCAAGTCTCCTCAGACGAACAACACCGGGAAGTTCACTTCTCGCTGCGCCGCGACGCGCGCGCACCCGGCCGCCTCGCTCTCCTCCGCGCGTCGGTCGATGCCGCTCTCGCGCAAGCGGCCGTCGCCATGCCCATCGAACTGCTGGTGCGCCTCACCGACGACGATGAACTGCAGCAGCTGAATGCCCAGTTCCGCGGCAAGGACGCACCCACGGACGTGCTTTCATTCGCCAGCGAAGAATGGTTCGATGGAGCGCATCAGGGGCCGCGCTCGCCTGCGCCGCACCACCTCGGCGAGATCTACGTCTCGATGCAGCGCTGCGCCGCGCAGGCAGCCGAATTCGGCCATGCACTCGACGACGAGCTGCGCCTGCTCGTCGTTCATGGCGTGCTGCATCTGCTCGGCTTCGATCACATGCAGCGCGACCGCAAGCGCTCAATGTGGGCGGCGCAGAACCGCGCCTTCGACCTGCTCGCCCGGCCGAACCCACTGCGCACCAGCAAACGCACACCCGGCTAAGTGAGTCGCCAAAAGTTCTGGCGGCAGATTCGCCTCCCCC
>CAXNFZ010000152.1:0-6997 GCA_964201495.1 Chloroflexota bacterium
AAAATCTGCGCATCGTTGCTCAGGGGAACTCCGCGCCGCCTCGCCTCGATGACGATTGGCAGGTCGATCGGCACACCACCGCTGAGGCACAGCAGATCGCAGTGATCCAGAAGCTCGAAGGGATGACCGCCGAACACCGTCGTCAGACCAGGCACATTCGCCAGGTCACGCACGTCGACGCGCTCCGCCGGTGCGGCATCGCTGAGCGTGACTTGCGCGCCCTGCTGTGCGAGCCAGCGCGTCAATGCCTTGCCCTGCCGCGCCGCGCCCAGAATCACCACGCGACGACCAGCATAGCGGCCGAAGTCACTCGTAAGTTGCGTCGGCATTATGGGTTCCCAAACAGTGCCAGCCCGACACCCACCATGGACGTGATGATTGCGATTAACCAGAACCGCTGCACGATCTGCGGCTCCGACCAGCCGAGCAGCACGAAGTGATTGTGCAGCGGCGACATCTTGAAAAAGCGCCGACCTTCGCCGTACTTGCGCTTCGTATATTTGAAATACGCTACCTGGATCATGACCGAGAGCGCTTCGCAGACCGGCACGAGAACGATGATCGGCAGCAGCAGCCACTGGCCCGTCATCAGCGCAATCACGCCGAGCGTTGCGCCGAGCGACTCACTTCCGAGTCCGCCCATGAACAACTGCGCCGGATGCACGTTGAACCAGAGAAATCCGAGCAGCGTGCCGACGAGCACCATGCAAAGCATGGTGAGAAAAGACTGTCCCTGCAAATAGGCGACGACGCCGTAGGCAGCGAATCCGATCAGACTAAGCAGTGCCGCCAGTCCGTCAAGTCCGTCACTCAGATTCACCGCGTTTGCAGAAGCATGAATGATGAACACCGCGATCGGAATCCACAGCACGCCCAGCTCGAACGGGGCCGGAATTCCGGGCACGGCCATGCGGTTGATGCCGAAGCCGACGTTCATGGCCAGAGCAGCCACCACGGCGATGCCCAGCTGAATGAGCGCTTTCGTGCGGCCGCGCATGCCCTCACCACGTCGAACTCCCTTCACACCCATGTAATCGTCGATTGCGCCGAAAAGCGCGAACGCGAGCATGACGAAGATCGGAATTGCAAGCGACGTTCCGACGAGAACGACGCCGGCAAAATCGTCGGTCACACGCGCCGCGACGCGGGTGTATGTATACATCGCGGTGAGCATCGCCGTCGTGACGCCAACGAACAATGCTCCGCCCATCGTCGGGGTGCCCATCTTCGTCATATGACTCTGCGGCCCGTCGATGCGAATGACTTTACCGACCTTCAGCCATTTCAGCAGCGCGATTACCGGATTTCCCAGCACAATCGTGATTGCGAATGCCACACCGCCCGCGAACAGGCACACACCCATTTCGGGCAATGATCGAAAATCAGCCATCTATTCCTCCGAGAGCCGCAACGATTTCTTCCATGTACATCCCCCGTGATCCTTTGACGAGAACGATGCTCTTCACCGTCAGGCAAGTGCGCAGCAGCACGATTGCCTCAGCGTTCGTCCTGCAATGATGCACCGCATCCGCAGCAGCGCCGCATTCGCGCGCTGCCTGCGCCGTGATGCGCGACCGCTCGCCCACGCACACGATCAAATCGGCCACGAGCGCCGCCCGGCAGCCGACTTCTTCATGACCGGCCTGCTCCGCATCCCCGAGCTCGAACATGTCGCCGAGCACGGCAACGCGCGGGGAGTCGCCCTCAATGTCCTTGAGCAGGTTGAGTGCAGCGATCGTCGATTCGGGCGAGGCGTTGTAGCAGTCATCCAGCACGAGCGAACCATGCGGGCCCGGTGCGACGACGAGCCGAAGCTGCGTCGGCTCGTCCCCGAGTCCATGCGCAACCTCATCCATCGTGTAGCCCTGTGAAAGCGCCACAGCAGACGCGCTCATCGCAGTGTGCACGCTGTGGCGCCCGAGCAGCTTCAGGTGCACAGGCACGACGGCACCGCGATGATGCAGCCGAAACGACACACCACCAAGCCCACGGCTTTCGATGTCCGTCGCCCGCACCTCGGCAGCGGCTGCAAGCCCGTACGTCATGACGCGCGCGCGCGTCACCTGCGACATCGCCGCCACGCGCGGATCATCGAGGTTCAGCACAGCCACACCGCCGTCCTCCGCCGCAGGCAGCGCGCGCACCAGTTCGGATTTCGCCAGCGCAATGTTTTCAATCGTGCCGAGCTTTTCAAGATGCACCGGGCCGACCAGCGTAATTACGCCGATTCGCGGCCGCGCCCAGCCGCAGTACATCTCGATCTCGCCGAGGCGATCCATCCCCATCTCGAGCACGGCGAAACGCCTGCGTGCTTCTAGATTCAACAGGGTCAACGGCACCCCGATCGCATTGTTGCGATTTCCCTCACTCTTCAGCACCGGATGGCGCACGGCGAGCACCTGCGCAATCATCTCTTTAGTCGTCGTTTTTCCGACGCTGCCCGTCACGCCGACGACCACACCCGTATACCGATTCCGCCACCACGCAGACAGGCGCTGCACTGCATCGAGCGGATCCGCAGTCAGCCAAACGAGCCGTGCGCTGCCTGCGCGCAAAGACTCGGCGGTCAACTCGATTGCAGCGGTACGTTCAACAACGTCGCGACGAGACTGCGCCACGATCGCCAGACGAGCACCGCGCTCGAACGCCGACTGCGCATAGTCCGCTCCATCAACGCGTTCACCCGGCAGGGCAACGAACACATCGCCCGGCAGCACTTCGCGCGAGTCGATGCGGAACTCACCGAGTGACGCGCGTGGGCTGCCCGCGCGGCTGCCGGCATCGCCACCGCCGCCAATGAATTCGAGGATGTCTGTCAGAGTTAGCCTCATGGATTGTCCGGGGGCACGCCGAGCATGCGCACGGTTTGCGCAGCAACATCGTGAAACACACCAATCGTGGTCTTGTTCGCCCAGGTCGAGCTCGTGGGCTGATCAAGTTTTATGAGAATCGTCACCCTCGGATTATCCGCAGGCAAAAAACCGACATATGACACGATCGTGTCGTCGGCAATCCGACCATCGACATAGTACTGCGCCGTGCCTGTCTTCCCTGCGACGGAATACCCGGCAGGTGCGACATCCGGCGTGGCGCGCATCGTCGCAGCTTTCATGATGCTGCGCATGATCCGAGCAGTTTCCGCTGAGATCGCGCGCTGCAGCTGCACCGGCCGCTTTTCGATGCGGTTGCCCTGCGCATCAATCCACTGCTGAATGACGAACGGCTGCATCAGCATGCCGTCGTTGCCGATGGCATTCACCGCATTGATCAGCTGATACGGGGTGACGGCAATGCTCTGCCCGAACGAATTTGTGGCGAATTTGTGGCGGCTCCAGGAGTCGGCAGTGGGCGCGTCGATGATGCCGTCGGCCTCACCCACCAGGTCGATACCAGTACGATTGCCGAATCCAAATGCACTCAGCGCACGATAAAACTGCTCCGGGCCGAGCGCCTGCGCAATTTCTACGGTGACGACGTTGAGCGAACGCGCCAGCACTGTGGTGAGGTCCACAGTGCCGTGGGCGATGCCATCCGAGTTGCGAATCGTGTTGCCCTCGATCGTTATGCGGCCGAGATCGTCAAACAATTCATCAGGACGAATGACGCCGGCATCGAGCGCCGCAGCCAGCGTGCAGATTTTCATGACCGAGCCGGGCTCGTACTCGTCCGTCACCGCCGGATCTCGGACTCGACCGATCATGGCGGGATCGGCAGCCAGCTCCGAAACGTTGTTGGGATCGTAGCCGGGGAAAGTGCCGGAGGAAAGAATGCGCCCGGTGCGCGTCTCCATGACGATGATCTGACCACTTTGTGCGCCGGTGTCGTGGATCGCCTGAGCAAGCCGGTCCTCTACATACGCCTGCAAGTTGACGTCGAGCGTCAGCAGCAGATCTGCGCCGCTGAGCGTGGGTTTGCTCTCGATCAGATCGATGCGAGAGCGGCCGATTCTCAGCCCGGGCTGCTCCGCCAGCGCCTCATTGGCAAACGCTTCGACGCCGGATGCGGCAGGAGACATCATCGTAATGAAGCCGACCGTCGGCCCGCCGATCGGGCCATACGGATAGCTGCGACGCCACAAATCCTCGAACATGATCGCTCCGCGACCGAGCCCGCTGCCGGCGTTGTCGCGCGCGTATTGCTCAATCGCCGCCTGCGTCTGCGTCAGCGTGCTGTACGGCACTGCGAACGCCAGCGTGTTTGAACGATTTTTTGCTTTGAAGGCCGCGACGATTTTCGCCTGCAGCACAGCAGGATCCTGACCGAGCGCCGGCGCAATTGCCGTGCCCAGTCGCTCTGCTTCCTGCTCGCTCTGCAGAACATCCACATCCGCACGCAGAATAAACGCGCGATTGCTCACAGCCAGCACGTTGCCGTTTCGATCGTAAATGCGCCCGCGCGGCGCAGTCGTGTGTACCGGCAGTGTCTGCTGATCACTGACGATCTCTTCGTACGCTGGAAAATCGACCCACTGCGCGTACAGCGTCCGCCCCACGGCAAGCACGCACAGCGCTGCAAAAAATACTGCGACCAGTCGGATGCGAGTTTGCGACAACATATAACCTGTGTATTCGTTCGTCAGATCAGTCAGACGCACCAGAGCAGTCAAAAGTTTTTGAACCAGTTCTAAACCAATTTCAGATTCCGTCCTGGCGCCGTCGTCCCTGAATCACTTCATCACACACCGAATACGTAGAGTACCTGAGCCATAACGTCAACGCTGGATTCACTCATGGGGTGACGGCGACGTCCGTAACCACCTCAGCCGAAGACACAGCCGCCGGCTCGACGAGCACATATTCCACCGGCGCCGTGCGGAAGCCGAGCAACTCAGCTCGCACGACCATCAACTTCGGTGTGCTGGTTTCGCCAAGGGATTTCCAGTGCTGATTGATGCGATCGATCTGCGCCAGACGCGTCTGTTCCAGCTCTTCGATGCCGGCGAAATACATCGCCGTGCGTGTCGTGATGGAAAGCCAGAGCGCAATCAGCAGCAGAAGCACCACACCAGCGATCACCACCAGTCGCAGACTATGCTTCTCGAACCATCGATACACCCGCATTACTTCGCTGATCATGTTTTCACCACTGGATCGACTCAACGCACTTTATGGGAGTGGCTAAATCCGAGTAGAGTCCGCGAATTCTCCCACTGAAATAATACTTTGAAAACCTACAGAGAAACACCAGCTTTGCGACGAAAATCCTCAGACTAAAAGGGTATTTTGCGCAATTCTGCCACGCAGAGCGCAATTGCATCACAGGTCGGGCAGACGTTCCGCCACTCGCAGGCGAGCGCTGCGCGCGCGTGGATTGGCAGCGACCTCGGATTCTGTCGGGAAAATAGGGTCGCGCGTCACGACATGCAGCACGGCATGCTGTGCTTCTCCACCGCCATAGCCTGGTTCGGGCGTGCTCGAGCGGGCCATATCACGAAACACGTTTTTGACGATGCGGTCTTCAAGCGAGTGAAACGCGATCACCGCGATGCGGCCACCGGGTCGGAGCGCCCTGGCCAGCAACGGCAGCGCGTCCTGCAGGCGGCGAAGTTCATCATTCACGACGATGCGCAGCGCCTGAAAGACCAGCGTGGCTGGATGAATCTTGCCAGCGCGCACCGCAGCAGAGCGTCCCACCACGTCGCGCAGCTGCGCAGTAGTGCGAATGGGGCGCGCGATCCAGATCGCTTCGGCGACTCTCCACGCCTGTGGAACATCGCCGTAGGCGCGCAGCGCGCTCGCAATTTCGGCGGCATTGCTCTGATCGATCCAGTCCGCAGCCGAGACGCCGCGGGTGCGATCGAATCGCATATCGAGCGGCCCTTCGCGCATGAATGCGAACCCGCGCTCAGCTTCATCAAGCTGAAAAGACGACAGCCCCAAATCGGCGAGCACGCCATCCAACGGAAGCATCCCGGCGCGCTCCGCAACCGCCAGTGCGTCGTCCAGCCAGCTCTGCTCCACCTGCAGCGCACCCGACTGCACCCACGGCGCCAGCCGAGTTCGAACCCGCTCGACCGCCTCCATGTCCGCATCGGTCGCCAGAACGCGTGCGCCTGCCTTGAGCAGCGCTTCTGTGTGGCCGCCGCCGCCCGCTGTCAGATCGAGTATTCGACGCCCGGGCACAGGCTCGAATGCTGCAACGACCTCGTCGAGCAGCACGGAAATATGATTAAGAGACACGAAATGATCATACCCGCGGGTTTGCATCCGCCGTGAGGGGGTGCATTCGCCAAAAGGGGCGAATTTCGACAGCAGATTTGTCTCACGCGAAGGCGCGAAGAACGCGAAGGCGCGAAGAACGCGAAGGAAAGAGCTTGTGATGGCTTTTTTGTGCCTTCGCTTGAGGAAGTTTCTTCGGCGACGGAATTCAGATCTCTTCGCGTTTTTCGCGTTCTTCGCGTGAGAAATGCATTCGCCCCTTTTGGCGAATGCACCCGCCGTGAGGGGGGGTGCATCCGCAGTCAGGGGCGAATTTCAACAGAGATCACAGAGCACGCGGAATTTCGCGCAGAGACGCGGAGACGCAGGCGTTTTTGGGAATTGGCGGTGATCCGACAAAAGTTTTTTCCCTCGCGTCCCTCGCGTCCCTTGCGTCCCTCGCGTCCCTCGCGTCCCTCGCGTCCCTCGCGTGAGACAAATCAGCTGTCGAAATTTGCCCAAATTCTGCGTGCTCAGCCCTCTCTGCGTTCTCTGCAAGACACCTCCGCCAGCAACTAAATCTTCTGATGCTGAAATAGTTTCTCGACCAATTCCTCAGCAGGCGTTTGCAGCACCGCCTGCGCATCACGCATTCCACGCGTAGCCCAGACAGCTTCGAGCTTTCCGCGCAGGTTGCTCACCTCTGCCGTCAGGCCATCACCCTCAACTTAAGAAAAATCATCGTCTGTCAAGGGTAGAAGTGGTGTATCCGTTTTGATCTTCCTGGGCGATTTTTTACGTTTTATAAGTCCATACAACTTGTAGTTAGCGACCAGATAGGCAATCGGATCATCGGCTTC
>CAXNFZ010000153.1:0-6989 GCA_964201495.1 Chloroflexota bacterium
CTTTGCGATAGATGCGAGACAAAAAATGTGCGTAAGTCATGACGCCAGCGCGCATACTTACTCGCATCTTTGCGTTTTTATACCTACCCAGGCCAGATCAATGTTTCTCACGAAACACGCTGTTTTTTCTCCGCAGACTCTCTGCAGAGGGGAATGACTTATGTGTTTCGTGGGAGATGTGTGACCGAACACCCAGACCGAGGATCCGAGGAAGCGCAGCGTCGCGCCGCTGCGCTTCCTCAAAGTCATGCATCTCTTCCAGCTTCACTCTTTCGCCAGCCCTCTGTCAGCTGCTCGACTTCGGCCCATGCAGTTGCATACCGGGTAAACGTTAACTAACGTGACTTGCTACCGTAGCTGGATTTTGGCCATTTCCGACGAGCGCCACGGCTCGCGCCGGCGTCGCCCGCGGCGGACCCCGCCTCCGGCGCTCATGCTGGACGAAAAAGCGCCGGAGGCGCGCCGCTTACCCAGCCCGGACCAACGGTCCGGGCGTGGCATGGGCAAATTTATCGGGGACGCGACGCCGTCGCGACCAGGCCGAAATTCTGCCTAAGGTAGCAAGTCACGTTAGTTACGAATTTTCGTGATTGCTCAAGTGAATAGATGGATGAATAGATGGGTGAATATCCCATCGCAAAACATGCAATAACGGCCCGCTGCGGCGAGGGCGCAGCAGGCTTCGCAGCGAAAGATTTTTCTGCTCAAAACTAAAACCGCATGATTCGCATGGCATTGACCGAATAGATGCGCTGCAGCACATCATCCGGCAGATTCAGCCCATAGATATACCAGCGCCCCTGCAACGGAGTTGCAGATCCGGTGCTGTAGTTGAAGTACTCATCATCCGTCTCGAGGAAACGATAGTACGTGCGATACGCTTCTACGTCCGGGCCGGCATCGATGCCGAACAGAATTCGATCGGCATACTTTAAAAAGAATCGCCGCGCGCTGTATGGCTGTCGGCCGAGCTCACTGATCCGCGCGCTGATGTCCACGCAGAAGTTCGGGCATCGATCAAGCAGCGCCGCCACCCAGCCGAGGTTTTCGGAATAACATCCCACGTGCGCGCCGATGAACGTCGTGCGCGGATGCCGCTCCACGAGGCGCGCGAACTGATTCATGATCGTCATGAAAGATGGAAAAGGCGGCGATGTGAACATCCAGTCGGGATGTGCATGCAGCTCCTCCCAGCGTTCGTTTGTCGCATCGACCGGGTCGAAGAACGCCACCGGATCGGCGACATGAATCACTACAGGCACCCCGAGCTCGCCTGCGGTTTCCCACAGCGGCGTCAGCCGCTCGTCATCCACGCCGACGAGCGCGCCGCGCTGGTCGCGCTCATGCAAGCCGAAATTCTTCCAGATCTTCAGCCCCCGTGCACCCCAGCGCACCTGCTCACGCAGCCGCTGCGCAGCGTATTCACCAAATGCATCGCCATGCTCGTTCCATTGCGCCCAGGGCACGCCCGCAAAAACGCAGTATCTCTCCGGCGCATACGCCTTGAATGTGTCGAGGCGATGCTGCAGAATTTCTTCGCCCCATCCACCATCAAGATCAACATAGTGCGTCACCCCAGCTTCGTCCATCCGCGCAAACAACTCCTGCGGAGGCTTGTGATCGTAGTGCCCGCCGAACTGACCAAGATGGTTATGCGCGTCGATCACGGGAAACCGCGGCTGCACCATGCTGGTCTCTGGAACGACCAACTTCGACGACGGTACGAAATCAGGCAAGTTCAACGACATGGGTCTCCTCGAGTATTCGCTCAAAATCGGCGGCGGCAAAATGCCCGCCGCCCAGGCTCATCGCATTTGCAGAGCCAGCGGCGATGCCGCAACGCAACGATTCGGCCGGTGACAGTTGACGCTCGAACCCATATGCGGCTCCAGCCAGCATCGCATCGCCGCTGCCCACCGAGCTCACAAGCGTCACCTGCGGCGCTGCTGCAGCCCACGCTCCATCAGCGGTCGCCAACACTGCGCCTTCCCCGCCCAGCGTAACGGCCACTACGTCGAGTGCGTAACGCGTAATCAGCCGTCGCGCCGAAGTTCCGATTTCCGCGAGCGACTCAAGCGACATCTCCTCGTCGCCTTCCAGCGCGTGCATCAGCTCGGCCCGGTTTACCTTGATGGATGCGCCGGGAACGCCGAGCGCGGCACGCAGAGGCGCTCCGCTCGTATCCACCCAGGTGCGTCGGCCGCTCGCCACGCATGCGCCAATCAGCCGCGCATACGCGTCCACCGGCGATCCGGGCGGCAGGCTGCCGCACAGGCATATGCTCGACGCAGCCGTTTCACGCAACAGCGCCGTGACGTCATGCTCCAGCCGCTGCCAGTCGGCTGCACCGACCATCATGCCCTGCCCGTTCACCACTGTCGCATCGCCATGCTTCGGCTGCGCCAGCATCACACACGTGCGCGTCTCGCCGTCGACCCAGGTCCAGCGCCCGCTCAGGCCCTCGCGCTCCGCCAGTTCAGCAAAATAGCGCCCAGCCGCGCCGCCCAGAAATGCTCCGTTGACGGATGCACCGCCGAGCAATCGCACCGCGCGCGCGACGTTCACGCCCTTGCCTCCAGCCACGGCAATGCTCTCCTGCGCGCGCTGCACCACACCGATGCGCAGCTCATCAAGCTGCATCGTCAAGTCGATCGCCGCATTCGGCGTCACGCACACGATCATAGGTACGCCTCCGCCTCGGCCAGAGTCGCCTGCGCTGCAGTGCCGCCAGCTGCGCGCGTCGACAACGAACCGCACACGCACGCCAGCCGCAAACTGCGTGCGAGGGGCCAGCCCGCCAAATAGCCGTACACGAATCCGGCGTCAAAGCTGTCTCCGGCGCCGACTGTGTCGACCACATCGGCTCGAATGCCGGCCGCCTGAGCGGCCTCTCCATCGACCTGCGCCTGCGCTCCTCGCTCCCCGAGTTTCACCGCCAGCGTCCGCCCAGGCCCAGCCAGCACACGCATGCCATCCTCGAGCGATTCACTATGCGCTATGGCCAGCAGCTCGGTTTCATTCGGTAGAAAAACATCTGCACGCGCCAGCGCTTCCATCACACCACCGTGCCACGTTTCTGATGGGTCGTAATTCGTGTCGATCGACGTGGTCATGCCGCTGTCGTGCGCAAGATCAAACAAACGCGGCACATCCGGCCGCAGCGCGTCCAGCAGGAAATAGCTGCCGATGTGCACATGACGCGCACGCATGAACCACGCACGATCGATCTCGTCGAAGCGCAGCGCCCCGATCGCACCAGAGTACGTCAGGATCGCGCGGTCTGCACCACGCAGAAGAATCACACTCAGGCCGGTCTTGATCGCAGGATCGACGACGCAGCCGGAAACGTCTACGTCGCGCTTGCGCAGCTCTTCGAGCGCGAAGCGCCCGAGCGCATCGTCACCCACCTTGCCGATGAACGCAACCCGCAAGCCAAGGCGCGCCGCTCCACAGGCAAAAATCGCGCTCGAACTCCCCAGCACAAGCGAGGCATCGTCGATCAGCTTTTCTGCCTGTCCATACTGTGGCGTGACGTCTCCGCTCAAAATCAAATCGGCGTTCAGCTCGCCGACCACCAGAACATCGAATTTCTTCTCACTCATGGCAACTCACTCATGGCAACGGACTCACGACCGTTCACTCCAAGCAATTCTGGGTGATTTTGCGCGCTTTTGCGCGCTTTGTCAAATTCTGCTTAACCATAAATGCTCGAGACAATCTATTTTCCCATCGCGAAAACGCAATTTCTGCACCCTTCGGGCCAAGAAAAAGTTTCTTTCGCAGGAAATGTCCACCTCGACCCGGGTAGTTACGCTTGACTCAGGCCCACGTGTTGACCTATCATGTTCATGTCTGCGCGAAATTGATCGAATGCACGCGAGCCGTGTGTTGGCTCAGTGTTAGCTCAAAGGTGCAGATGTTTACGCGCACCACATGGGCAGACCTGGGTGCGACTCAGGAGCGTCACTCGAATAGACCTGCACTATCGAGCACACCCGGAGCACCGACTGTGGACCACGCAAACAGCGTTCAACCCCGCTTACCCAGCCCACCCCGCCTATCCAGCCTATCCAGCGCTGAACGTCAGGATCGCATCGCCGAATTCGTGGCGTTGAACGGCCGAGCCAGCGTCGAAGACCTGGCAACTGCGCTGCAGATCAGCATTGCGACAGCACGCCGCGACATCGTCGTGCTCTCGCAGCACGGCCGTGTACAGCGCGTGCACGGCGGCGTTCGGAGTCGGCACATCGAGGCCACCGCACAACCGGAACTTCCAGCACTCCAGCGCGAAGAAGAACAGCGCGAAGAAAAACAACGCATCGGGGCCAGGGCCGCAGCCCGGGTTCGCCCCGGCGAGACGATCTTCATCGGAAGTGGAACGACCGCACTCGCCGCCGCGCGCTCGCTGCGCACCCGGCAGGATCTGCGCACCCACACCGCCGACCCGACGACGGTCATCACGAATTCACTCCTCGTCATCAATGCTTTGGCAGACGCTTCTCACATCGAACTGATCGTGCTCGGCGGTCAGCTCCGTCGCAGTGAAATGTCGCTGATCGGCCACACCGCCGAACGCGCACTCGCCGATTTACGAGCCGATCGCGTTCTCATGGGCATCCGCGCCGTCGACGCCCGAGCCGGCCTGACGAATGCATGGCTTCCCGAAACGCAGACAGACCGCGCCATCCTCGCCATCGCACGGGAGGTGGTTCTCCTCGCAGATCACACCAAGTTCGGCCACATCGCCCCTGCTTTCGTCGCTCCATTAAACGCAGCACACATCATCGTCACCGACAACCAGACGTCCAGCGAACACATCGAGGCCGCAGTTGCCGCCGGAGTGCGCGTGATCCTGGCCTGAACTCTGTACTCACAAAACCCACAAAAAATGCGCCAATTCAGGCCGGTCGATCTCTGACCACAAAGCACACGCTCAATTTTCTTTTCCAGAAAACAGACAGCATGCTTCAAAAAAGATGCCGGTCTGGGCTTGGGAGTGGCTAAACTCGACTACATGAACCCGCGAATCACGGCATATCCTTGAGTTTAGCCACTCCCCTGGCTTTGATCTGAAATTAAATTCGTTACCAAACTTTACTTACCATGACACACCCAGAATCTGAAACTCACTCGCCAGGAAGCCGCACACGCGCCGAGCTGCTTTCGCAGCCGCAGGCATGGGCGCAGGCGCTCGAATACCTGACCACGCGATTCGCTGCCATTCGCACCCTCTGGCGCGATGGCAGCTATGAACAAATCGTCGTCACCGGATGCGGATCGCCGTTTTACGCCGCGCTCTCCGCTGCCACAGCTATGCGCGAAGCGGGGCTGAATGCCGTTGCCGCGCCGGCATCAGAAGTGTGGCTCGACCCGCGCGCCGCCTACCCCGCCGGCCGCCGCACGCTGCTGGTGGTGCTCAGCCGCTCCGGCGAAACCACCGAGCTGCTCCGCGCATGCGACGCATTTCGCACGCGCGGCGACGGCGACGTGGTCACCATC
The DNA here is from genome assembly GCA_964201495.1 of Chloroflexota bacterium. Taxonomy (GTDB): domain Bacteria; phylum Chloroflexota; class Anaerolineae; order J036; family Brachytrichaceae; genus CANJQH01. The sequence continues at coordinate 5,500 of CAXNFZ010000153.1, forward strand.
ACCTGCACCTCCGGTTCACGACTGTCGTCGATTGGCAATCTGAATCTCGCACTCGATGCCGGTCACGAAGAAAGTTTTGCGCAAACCCGCGCATTCACGATCATGCTCATCGCCGCCCTCACCTGCACTGCCGTCTGGGCCGATGACTCCGCTTTGCTCGGCGAGCTGCAGCGCTTGCCAACAGCCTGCGCACAGGTGATCGCTGGCTGTGCCGAGCTGATGCGCGCGCATGGCGTGAATCCGAAATTCGACCGCTTCTACTTCCTTGGCAGCGGCGCGCGCCATGGCCTCGCATGCGAGATCAGCCTCAAGATGAAGGAAATGTCCATCTCACACAGCGAGCCATTTCACTTTCTCGAGTTTCGACATGGGCCGCAGACGATGGCCGGACCCAGTGCGCTGGTCGTCGGCATGGTCAGCAACGCCCGCTCCAGCCACGAACTGAATGTGCTGCACGACATGCGCGCGCTGGAAGCGACCACACTCGCCATCGGCGAGGCAGCAGCAGGCGGCGACGCCGTGCTCCCCGAAGGGTTCAGCGACACCGCCCGCGGACCGCTCTTCGTCGTCGCCGGCCAGATGCTGGCGCTCGAACATGCACTGGCGCTGCAGCGCAACCCGGACCGACCGCACAACCTGCACGCCGTCGTCAAGCTTGTTTGAACACAGGGGCGCTGCGCCATTCGTCCTGAAACGCACCGCAAGCAGCCGATTTCCTACGCGCAGCAGGTCGGCTGCTGCGCGCTGATTCGTAATTACAGAGTCGAGAGAAACGGCTCAATCCGCGCGAACGCGCGATCGATCTCGCAGATGTCATCCGCGTCCAGCGTATGCGCCTGCGCGCGCATGCGGTAATTCCTGAACACGCCGCGCTTCATCATCGCGTACTTCGCGAACGCCATTCCCATCGCGAATTCGAGATTAATCAACGGCAGCGCACGCTCATACCAGACCTCGGCTTCACCGAGGTTCCCAGCATCGAGCAACTGCCAAATATGCTGCACCACATCGCAGATCTCACATGCGATGATCGTGCCACATGCGCCGCGCGCATGTTCTGTGATGATGTACTGGCCGCCGCCGCCGCCCATGATCCCGTGCACGTGCGGGCTGTTGCGCGATGCGAGCGCCCCGATGCTGCGATGGCGCGGCGACACCTCTTCCTTCACCCAGTTCACGTGCTCGATCTCGCTGCACAGCTTGACCACCTGGTCCGGCGACAGCGGCGCGATGTCCGCGTTCTGAATCATCACCGGCATCTGCGCTGCAGCGGCCACGGCGCGCAGATACTCATGCGTGCGCACGGCGTCATAACGCAGCGCGTACGGCGGCATGGCGATCACGCCGTCGGCGCCGATCTCGCGCGCCAGCCGCGCGTAGCCCACTGCCTGCGCCGTCGTCACACCAGCAACGTTGACGATCACCGGCACACGCCCACGCGTCTGCTCGACGAGCACGCGCATAAAGAATCGACGTTCATCTTCCGTCAG
>CAXNFZ010000154.1:0-6938 GCA_964201495.1 Chloroflexota bacterium
GATATCGACACTTCATCATACAATTCCCGCTCACATGTTCCTGCCTTCCGAAGATCCGCTCCCGCGCCTGCCTGCGACGTTCGACGAATGGGAGACACTGGTAGATGATCTGCCGGCGCTCACCGCCGCGCAGCGCGTGCGGCGCGCCGTCGATGCGCTCCCGCCCTTCGCCACACACGCGCTCGCCGGCGAACGCGAATTCGTGCGGGCAAGGGTGCTGCTGTCGCACCTGGCGAACTGTTACGTCTGGAGCGAGCCGCCGGTCGTCGATCGGCTGCCGGCGCGGCTGGCGCTCCCCTGGCATGCCGTGTCCACACATCTGGGCATGCCGCCGATGCTGACCTATTCCGACTGGGCGCTGCACAAATGGCGGCGCTTCGATGTCAAAGCGCCGATCACCGTCGGCAACCTGGCGCTGACGCTGTCGTGCGGCGGGAGCATGGACGAGGCGTGGTTCGTACTCGTGCACGTGAGTATCGAAGCGCTGGCTGCGCCCGGGCTGGCGGCGCTCCTGCGCATGCAGGCGGCCGCGGTGCGCGAAGACACGGCGCAGCTCACAGGCGAACTGACCGTGCTTGCGACGTCGCTCGATGCCATGCTGGCGATGTTGCCGCGCATGTACGAACGCTGCGACCCCTACGTGTACTACCACCGAGTGCGTCCGTTCATGTTCGGCTGGCGCAACAACCCAGCCCTGCCCGGCGGCATGATCTACGAGGGCGTCGCCGAATACGGCGGCCGGCCGATGCAGTTCTATGGTGAAACCGGCGCGCAGAGCACGGTCATCCCGAGCATCGACGCTGCGCTGGGAATCTCGCATGAGCACGGCGAAATGCGCGCATACCTGCGCGCCATGCTGGACTACGCGCCGCCGGCGCATCGCGCGCTCGTCGAATCGCTCGAACGCGGCCCGTCCGTGCGCGATTTCGTGCAGCGCCGGGCAAATGCAGAACTCATGGAGGCCTACGACGGCTGCATCGAGCGCGTCGAACGCTTCCGCGCTTTTCACCTGCAGCTCGCCGCCGACTATATTTTCAAGCAGAATCGCGACGCCGCAGTCGGCACCGGCGGCACCTCGTTCATGACCTACCTCGGCAAACATCGCAGCGAGACTGCGTCGGCGCGACTGAATCGAGCCCATGAAAGGGAATAGGGAAGACGGGAAGAAGGGAAGAAGGGAAGAAGGGGATAGGGAATAGGGAGGCACACAAGGGGACAGGGATCAGGATAGGGAAATGCCCGCTAAATTCGTGGCAAGGCACCCCAATCGCACGCACCTCACGGGCATTTCGCGTGCTCTTCCCTCTCCCCTCTTCCCTTCTTCCCTCTCCCCTTCTGCCCTCTCCCCTTATTGTTGATCTCCTACAATGCGCGTGACCATGAATATCGACGCATTTTGGGAAGCTATTTTCAGTGAAGACGACGCGCACGTGCGGGCCGCCTTCGGCACGCTCGACGCCGAGGAACGTGCATCCGTCTTTGATCTGCTGCGCCGCATCGACGGCGACGACGCGCGCGTGGCCGCGCAGCGCGAGGCGGCACGCGTGGCCATGCGCGTGATTCGCACCGATCACACAGCCCTGCCTGCCGATGCACTCGAGTTCGCACTTGCGCTGGTGCACGACGTTGGCGAGAAGCTCGCGGTGTCGCGCGGCGCACAGCGCGCCACAGCCAAAGCCGACGGCAGCCTGGTCACTGAATCGGACCTTGCGGCGGATCGGCAGCTTTGTACGGCGCTGGCGGAGCATTTTCCGGGCCACGCCGTGCTGTCAGAAGAGCGGCATTCGGTCTATGGTGGGGAAGAATGGGCGTGGTTGATCGACCCGATCGACGGCACGACGAATTTCACGTTCGGTTTCCCGTGCTGGGGTGTGCTCGTCGCGCTGCTGCGATTCGGCCAGCCGGTGCTCGGCATCGCTGAATTTCCCGAGACCGGGGAACAGTATTGGGCGGTCACAGGCGGAGGGGCCTTCCGCAACGGCGTACCTTTGCACACCGACAGCAGCGCGAGCACGGTCGCGCCGACGCAGATTTTCAGCCTGTGCTCGCGTTCGGTCGAAGCTGGCAGGACGAAATTCGGAGCGAAGCTGCGGATCTCAGGGTCGTGCGGCTACGATTTGGCGTTGCTGGCGGCGGGTGCAATTGTCGGCACATGTCAAATGCGCGTGTATCCGTGGGATCTTGCGGCGGGCTGGGTTCTGGCGAAGGAAGCCGGCGCCGCGCTGGCGACGATCCGCGGCGGGAACGTGTTCCCGCTCACACCCGGAACCGATTGCAGCGCACAGAACTACGCCGTCCTCGGCGCTGCGTCAGCGCAGCTGTGGGAAAGATTCACGCAATAGACGCAGCGACCAAGGCGCGCCACTCGTCCATCGTCAGCGTTTCTGCGCGCCTTTCCGGACTTATCCCCACTTTTGCCAGGATATCCTCAGTTTCTACCCGACTTATCCCCAGATTTGTATACAAATTATTGCGAATCTGTTTTCTTGGTTGCGAAAACCCGGCCTTCACCCATTGAAAGAACAGGGCGGGATCAGGAAGCACAGCGACGGAGTTTTGCGGTGATTCACGGCGGGTGATGCGCAGCGTCGCAGAATCGATCGACGGCGATGGATAAAATGCGCCGGGCGGAACGCGAAAAAGCAGTTCCGGATCGCCGTAGTACTGCACGCTCACGGCCAGCGTGCTCATATGAGGCGGTTTGGCTGCGATGCGTTGCGCCACTTCGAGCTGAACGGTCAGGACGATGCAGCGCCAGTCGATGCCGCTTTCGAGCAGTACCCGAATCGCATGCGATGTGATGTAGTACGGCAGATTAGCGACGACGCGCACCGGCCGGCCTTCCGTCAGCGTCGAATAGTCGACTTCAAGCGCATCGGCGTGCAGAATCTGCACGTTGGAGCGATCGCCGAGTTCCTGCTGCAGCGCCGGAATAATCGTCTGGTCGAGTTCAATAGCGATGACCTGACCGGCACGGTCCGCCAGCAGGCGGGTCAGCGCTCCCAGGCCAGGGCCGATTTCGATGACGAGATCGCCCGGCTGCACGCCGGCGGCATCGACAATACGCCGCGTTACTTTTTCATCCACCAGAAAATTCTGGCCGAGGCTTTTGCGGGGCTGAATACCATGCGCTTTGGCGCGATTCGAAGTAGACATTTTCGTGCAATGCGCAAATGCGCTAATTCAGCCGATACCGTGGATTGAGCGGTACTGGGGTCAGGATATAGACGTCGACACTGCGGTACCAGTGTTCGAGATCATTGTCGCCATAGCCAAGGTCGATGCGCTTGCCGATGACTGCAGAGCCAGTGTCACAGGCCAGACCGACCCCATATCCTTCGACATAAACCGTGGCCCCCAACGGGATGACCCGCGGGTCAACAGCGACGATGCCGCGGCGCATCACCTGGCCACAGCGGGCAAATCCATAGTAGGACGCGCTGCGGGACACTCCGGATGTGCTGGCAGAATAAGACGTAGCCAGCGCCTTTATTTTTCGCCAGTACTGTACAGTGCCGGCAGGGGTAGCCATCTCGCGCACAATAATGTTCGTGCCGTAGTTGTAGATGCGGGGCTTAACGGCCTCGATCACACGATCGACCACAAGAGTTCGCATCACTTCCTGCCCGTCTTCAAAAACTACACGATCCTGCAGCTCTCGCACCCCTGCTGCACCTTCCTGAGCCAGCACTTCCGAATCCAGCTCAAGTTCGCCGTTCGGCTCCCAGTACGTTTCGAAGTCGATTGGTTCCCGACGCACCTGCAGTTCGCGCGTCACTCGAACGACGCGCACCTCGCCGCCGTTCTCGATAGCTGTGTCGAGCGCCGGGCGAGCGTAATCTTCGTCCAGAAGCACGATCTTCATTGATGACAACAGTTCACCTACAGTTCGTGCGTGAGAACGAATTTGCACCGGAGTGCCGTCGATCAGTACTGTGACAATTTTGGCACGCTCGACGGTAATCATCATCCCAGCAGTCACGCGCATGCCCAAGTCAGGTTCGACACGATCTGCGAAGTAAACGATGTTTCCAGCCTGCAGCAATGCTTCGCCGACGGTCTGAGCAATGGTTTGAATTTCGATGGCTTCCTGCCCCAGTTCGTGGATGCGTACAGGCACTGCACGCAATATTTCCACATTGGCGACTACCGGATCTTCCAACAGGACATCCGACCCAGAAACATCCGACCCAGGAGTAGAGGTGGTGACGGGCTCCTTTGGGAGGGCTTCGACAAATTCACCATTGACCAGCAGCGTATCGAACGCTCCGAGTGGATAACCGATGTCCTGCAACAAGTCACGTGCATTTTCGCGCTGCGTCCGCACCATTTTCAGCTGCTGGCCGGCCATCACAAGACGCATCAGACGCGCTCGTTTTATCGTGATGATCTCCTGAGAGCGAATTTCCGTATCAAGAGGTGGGTCAATGATGTCGTCGCCACGCAGTGAAATGCCGGCGTCGCGCAACACACCTTCCACAGTTGTCTCCTGCGTGCGCACCGACTGTGGATCACGCAAGCCATCTCTCACAGTTACTGTGTGAAAACTGCTTGCGTATGCAATTGCCACGAACGCCAATAGGCCAATGACAATGGGGATGCCGAGGAAGCGCAGAACTTTAAAGCTGCGGTCCGTCCGACGATGAGACGAATCTATCATCGAGTTACCCGTGGCAAGAACGCCGAATCGGGTGAAGTGTGTTGCCAGGCAACCCGTCGACACCCGGAAGTACCTTCGTACCGTTGCTTCCTTTCGGTCCTGGCGGAGTTTGCAGGCTCCCGCCGCGCCGGACCCAGCAACACGGGTGTGATGATACCACTAGCTGTAACAATCGTGATTCCAAAACATACACCGCGCCTGACACATTCTTACAGTCTTCGCAAGAATTATGCTTTTCCTTAGCGTGGATGTTACTGTCCTGCAATGAAATTGATGTACGTCTACATCATGGCCAGTCTGTCACGCACGATCTACGTTGGGGTTACGAATGATCTGGGACGTCGCGTAACTGAACACCGTGAAAATAACGTCGGCTTTACCGCACGTTACAACGTGTCCCGACTTGTGCACTTCGAAGTGTTTTTTACTCCAATGAAAGCAATCGGACGCGAAAAAGAAATCAAGGGCTGGCGTCGTCAAAAGAAAATTCTCCTCATAGAACAGCACAATCCCGAATGGGACGACCTTTTATGGGACTTTCTCGGACAGGGGGATCCCTCGCTTCGCTCGGGATGACGACTCCCCTCCTCCACCCACGCCGTCATCCCGATCGGCCCGCTGGGCCGGAGGGATCCCCCTTCTCCCACGCCACACCGTCATCCCGATCGGCCCGCTGGGCCGGAGGGATCCCCCTCCTCCGCCCACGCCGTCATCCCTCATGTGGTAAAGTCGCCAACATCCGCCCATAGCTCAACTGGACAGAGCACTTGACTTCGGATCAAGGGGTTGTGGGTTCAAATCCTGCTGGGCGGATCCTCCTCGCAATGTTGCACGTGCAACATTGCCCTACACCTGCGGAGCTGCAATGCATAGCACCTTCAGCCAATTGCGTGAGATTCTGTTGAATGAGTTCACAGAGGCAGAGGTCGAAGTCCTATGCGACAAAGTTGGCATCAGCTTCACTGATCTTTCTGGCACAGGGATATTCGGAAAGACCCGCGAATTGCTATTGATTGCACAGCAGCACAATCGCCTGGACCAACTAAAAGCACATGTGCGTGCCATGCGACCCAACGCATTTGGAATCGATGACCTCGACACATCGCCCAAAGCAAACAACAATGCATCCAGAATTACCGAAGAACTGGATGAAAGTAACGACCAGACCTCAATTACAGATGAGGAAGATTACGCTGCCGAAAACGCGCCCATAAACCGCCGATCATCGCGCGGTGTTGCACGTGAAACAGAGCAAGTCTATGTAGTGGCGCCGCAACCACGCACGTTGCTCCCGTTCATACTCATTGCCGTCGTAGCAACTTTCTCCCTTCTGATTGTCTTTCTGCCCGGGTTATTACGCGGAACGACGGAGCCTCAAACCAGCACAACACCCACCACGAATCCTGGAATCGCAGCCACGCGTCCTATTCCAGTTGTGAATACACAAAGCGATGCGAGGGTAGATACCCTAAGCTCCAATACAAACGTGGTGATAATCGCTACACCAGCACCCTTCAACAACACCGTCACTGAATCAACCAGAACCCAGAATCCGCCAAATTCACTGGCACCTACGCTTGCGGTTCCAGACACTGGCAGCCATCCAGCTGCAATTGCAATTCAGCGCGCCAACGACCTCTTGCCTGCGTATTACCGTGGAGAAATGGATTCCAACCTTCTAGCAGAACAATGGGCCGCTGAAGCACTGAGAATCACGATCGCCTGGAACGAAAAACTGCCGGCTGTAATGAAAATAAAACAGAGCCCCCGCAGCAAGCTTGAGATCAGCTACAACTATATCCAGCAACCAAGAGTCACGTCGAGCCGCAGCAACACGCACATCGTGGCTACGACGGAATATTGGTCATACTCAAATCCATCTGCACGCACACAAATTTGTGACACCCGAGATTATGTGTACACAGTTATCGAAGCGAACGGAAAATTCACGGTCACTGATGTCACAAGCAAGTTAATTGACAAGAAATGCAAATAGGGAGGGATCCCTCGCTTTGCTCGGGGTGACCACCGCCCACGACCCCGCGCCGTCATCCCGATCAGCCCGCAGGGCCGGAGGGATCCCTCGCTTTGCTCGGGGTGACCACCGCCCACGACCCCGCGCCGTCATCCCGTGCGGCCCGCAGGGCCGGAGGGATCCCCCGCTTTGCTCGGGGTGACCACCGCCCACGACCCCGCGCCGTCATCCCGTGCGGCCCGCAGGGCCGGAGGGATCCCCCGCTTTGCTCGGGGTGACCACCGCCCACGACCCCGCGCCGTC
>CAXNFZ010000155.1:0-6937 GCA_964201495.1 Chloroflexota bacterium
GAAACACATCAGGGTGTGTTGCCGAGCCAAACCCATCTTTTCTCGAACGAACCTGGTCAGGCGCCCTCGCCATGTGCCGCTCTCCACGGATGGAGTGCCTGCGACTCCGCTGATCTGCACATATGGGATGTCATTGCCGAAGTACACGAGATCCGAAAATCCGCTCAGCGCCGTCCCAACGAACATATTCGTACTGCGCAGCAACCATAGGTCGACCACCGCATCTTGAATCGCCATCGGTACGGCGCGGTCCAGCGTACGAGGCACGTATTCCACGACACGATTACCAAAATGCTCGTGAAAGTTTTCCCGAACACCATAGATCGTGGAAGCTTTACCGTCCGGCTGCGGAGCGCCATCGAAGGCGCGAAGAACGCGAAGGAAAGAGCTTGTGATGGCTTTTTCGTGCCTTCGCTTGAGGAAGTTTCTTCGGCGACGGAATTCAGATCTCTTCGTGTTCTTCGCGTTCTTCGCGTGAGAAATGCATTCGCCCCTTTTGGCGAATACACCCATTTCGACTGCTGATTTTCACACGAGGATGCATCCGCCGTTTGGAGTGAATGTCATCAGAAGACGCAGAGACTCGTCGATGCACCCTGATCCCTGTTGCCTGATCCCTGTCCCCTTGTGAGGGGGTCAGGGGTGCGGTTTTCGCACACAAAAATTCACCCCCAATTGCGGATGCACCCCACACCATGCACCCCATGTCACACTGATAAAATCCAACGGCGGAGCGCGAATCACAAAACTGTGCGCACTTCCGAAAATGGCCTATGAGTGAATCTGTCCATCCTGAAAATGCCGCGACGACCGATTCCGTCGTCGCTCAAAGTCAGCCTGCAGAGCCAGAGATGACTCTGTCTTTCGCTGCACAAGTCGAGTGCCTGCTCTACGCTGCGAAGGAGCCGGCAACGCTCAACGCGCTCGCAGCTGCGCTCAATGCCTCGATCGCTGAAACCGAAGAAGCACTCGAACAGCTCGCAGAACAGTCCCGCTGGCGCGGTGTGCGGATTCAGCGCCATGGAAACAAAGTGCAGCTCGTCACCGCTCCTGAACTCGCCGGCGCCGTGCAGAAATTCCTCGGCCTCGAAGAAGTCAACAGGCTGTCCACCGCCGCACTCGAAACGCTCGCCATCATCGCCTACAACCAACCGATCACCAGGCCGCAAATCGAAATGATCCGCGGCGTAAACTGCAACGGCGTCATGAATACGCTGGAAGCGCGCACCCTGATCGTCGAACTTGGCCGCGCCGACACCGTCGGACATCCGATGCGCTACGGCGTGTCTTTCGAATTCCTGCAGTACTTCGGCCTCAAAGGCACGCACGAACTGCCTCCAGTGCAAAATTCAGATGTACTGCCCGCCTTGGCCGCATCGCCCCTATCCCCCCTATCGCCCCTATCGCCCATGTTATTCGACACCGACACCGACACAGAAACCGTCTCTGCTTCGCCAGCCTGATTCTCTGGTTCACACGGACTTCTCAACTTCGCTGCCGCCTTCGGCAGCACCACGTCATTCTTGATCTCCTGCAGGTCCTGACACTCCTGCAACCCCTAAAAATATGCGCCTCCAAAAATTTCTCGCCGATGCCGGCCTCGGGGCGCGCCGCAAATGTGAAGAGTTCATCGTTCACGGCCGCGTCACTGTCGATGGCGTGCGCGCCCACCTTGGTCAGAACGTCACCGGCACCGAAGACGTCCGCCTCGATGGCGAACCACTCCAGCGCACAGAAGAGCTCAGCTACATCGCCCTGCACAAGCCGCGCGGCTTCGCTTCCGACAGAGGCGACGCGCGCAATCGCACCGCACTCGACCTGGTGCCTGCTGATGCTCACCTGCACGCCGTCGGCCGCCTCGACATGGACAGCTCCGGCCTGCTGCTTCTCACGAATGACGGCGATCTCTCGTATCGCCTGACTCACCCGCGCTTCGAGCACGAAAAGGAATACTACGTGCTCGTGCGCGGCCGTCCCAGCGCAGAAACGCTGCAGCACTGGCGCACCGGCGTTCAGCTCGACGGCGAAGACCGCCCAACCCTTCCCTGCATCGTACAGTTGCTCGATTCCGGACCAGACGACGCACGCCTGTCGATCGTGCTGCGCGAAGGCCGCAAACGCCAAATCCGCCGCGTCGCCGCGCTGCTCGGACATCCCGTGATCGACCTCATGCGCGTACGCATCGGGCCGCTGCGCCTCGGTGGGCTAGAATCGGGGTCCTGGCGCAGACTGACACCGCAAGAAGTAGAAGAGTTGCGCACCAGCAGTCTAGTCAGCGCCACGTAACCATGCCGAAAGTGATCAGCACCATCGCCATCGACGGACCGGCCGGATCCGGCAAGAGCACGGTGGGTGCCGCTCTCGCCGCGCAGCTTGGTTTTCTCTACTTCGACACCGGCGTGATGTACCGCGCCGTGTCACTCGCTGCCCTGCGCGCTGCCATCTCACCAGACGATGCGGACGCGCTGACCGCGCTCGCACACCGTCTGCTCATCGAAGTGCTTCCTCCTTCCGTCGATGACGGACGACAGTACACCATCCGGCTGGATGGCGAGGACGTCACCTGGGCGCTGCGCTCCGTCAACGTCGAGTCGCGCGTATCTGCCGTCGCCCGCCACGCCGGCGTGCGCGAAGAAATGGTGCGCCAGCAGCGCCGTATCGCCGCCCCGGGCCGCATCGTCATGGTTGGCCGCGACATCGGCACGGTTGTTCTGCCCGACGCCGACGCCAAGATCTACCTCGTCGCATCACCTGAGGAGCGCGCCCGCCGGCGTCACGCCGAACTCGTCGCGCAGGGCGACGCATCTGCCAATTACGAAACTGTGCTGGCGGACGTGCGTGCTCGCGATGCACGGGACCAGTCACGCACCGTATCACCGCTGCGCCCGGCTGACGACGCGCACATCTTCGACTCCACAGAAATCAGCGTCCAGGAAACCGTCGAACGCATCCTGCATCTGATCGAGGAGAAAGCCCTTGCGCACTGAAACAGTCCGATCAACTTTTACGAAGCGCTGGCCCTGGAACAAGCGGGCGCCGCTGCGCGGGTTCTTCAATGCCTGCACGCGTGTGATCAGCGCCGTGCTGATCCGCATGCGCGTCATCGACCTGCACAATGTGCCTGCATCCGGCCCGGCAATTCTGATGATCAATCACATCTCTTGGGCTGATCCGTTTCTTGTCTTCATCACGGTGAAACGCAGCATCTTCGTGATGGCCAAGGTCGAAGTCTTCGAAGATCCGCGCACGCGCTGGATGGTCGGGCCATACGGAAGCATCCCGGTTCACCGCGGCGAAGTCGATCTGCAAGCCATTCGATCCGCCACGGAAGTACTTCAGGAAGGCGGCCTCGTCCTGATTTCACCTGAAGGCACGCGCAGCAAAACCGGTAGCCTGATTCAGGCACAGGAAGGTCTCGCCTTTCTTGCCGTTCGCACGAACGCACCGGTCGTGCCGATTGCCATCGTCGGCAGCACACGTGTGCTTTCCGTGCTCAAAACGCTGCGCCGTGCCACCGTCACTGTGACGTTCGGCACCCCGATCAATCTGAATCCCAGCGGCGAAAAAGTAAACCGCAGCGGCTTGAAATCACGCACTGACATTGCCATGCGCCACCTGGCTGCACTTCTGCCGCCAGACATGCGCGGCGTATACGGCGACGGCATCATCACCGCTGAAGCAACGACTGAAGAAAAAATAAAACAGTCGAAGGAAAAATTCGATGAGCGGACACATTAAGTCGGTGGAACCCGGTTCGGCCGCAGCAGCGGCCGGCCTGCGCACAGGCGACACTCTTCGCTCGATCAACGGCCACGTGCTTCGTGACGTAATCGATGCGCAGTTCTATGCAGCAGATGCACAGATCGAATTCGAATATGAACGCGACGGCGCCACCACCCACGCCGCTGTCGAACGTGAAGAAGGACAGGAGCTCGGCATCGAATTCGAACACCCAACGTTCGACATCGACATCCGGCGCTGCAACAACCTCTGCCCGTTCTGCTTCGTGCTCCAGAACGCGCCGCGTATGCGCCGCACGCTCTATATCAAGGACGACGACTACCGATACTCATTTCTCTTCGGCCACTACGTCACCCTGACGAACCTGGCGCAGGAAGACTGGGATCGCCTCGCCGAACAACGCCTCTCACCGCTCTACGTATCGGTGCACGCCACCGATCTCGAGACGCGTCGGCAATGCCTGCGCAACCCGAAGGCACCCGATGTGCTTGAGCAGCTGCGCTGGCTGAATACGCACGGCATCGAAGCGCATACCCAGCTGGTGATTACGCCGGATCTCAATGACGGAGACAGGCTCGAGGAAAGTGTGCGTGCGCTTGCCGCGCTGCACCCGGGCGTTCTCAGCGCAACCGTGGTGCCGGTCGGCTTGACCAAGCATCACAAATACGGCCGCCGCTCTCACGCCCGTACCGAGGCGCGCGCCGTGTTGCAGCGCATTCATGCGTGGCAGCGCGAATTCCAGTCGCAGCTCGGCACCCGCTTCGTCTATGCCACCGACGAGTGGTACATCGTCGCCGGCATGAAGCTGCCTTCGAAACGCAGCTACGAAGGGCTTTCTCTTCAGGAAAACGGCCTCGGCATGGTACGCGATTTTCTTGACGAATGGCGCAAGGTGCGCCGCGCCGAAGTGCCTGCACTGCCCGTAGTGCCACGCTATCGCAGCGCCACGCTCGCCACCGCCACGCTCTTCGCACCCACGCTCGCAGCCGCCGCCGCTGAACTCGCCACCGATTCCGGTATGCGCATCGACGTCGTGCCGGTCACCAATCAGCTGCTCGGCGACACGATCACCGTTGCCGGCCTGCTCCCCGCTGCAGACGTCATTGCCGCGCTGCGGGCGCATGATAATCTTGGGGACATCGTGGTGCTCCCTCGCATTATGTTCGACCATCCTGATGGCATCGCGCTGGACGATCTTTCGCCCATGCACGTCGCTCAGGCGCTCGGTCGTCCGGTAGCGTTGGCTGATTGGATGGGAGACGTCGTGGACGCGCTCACCGGAAGGAATAAACTGCACTTCGATCCCGCAGCCGACCCGCTGCAAGTTCCCGTCGTCCGTGAGGGTGGCTGGGCAGTCGAAAAATATCTGTAACAACTCAACATCACTGAAATTCACCTTTCTTCATCGCCGACTTTCGGGATACCCCCCGGTGGCTATCGTTCCGAAATTTCTCGTGACGGCGAGGCAAATTTTTGTGCAGGCTTGAAAAGCAACAAAGCAGTTGTAACAGGGTGTAACGCTGCAGTATTCGACACGTATTTCTCTGCCTGCTTCGCAGAAAATACGAAGTAAATACTGCAAAGTTAAGTCAATGGAGTACCGCATGCTGAATACGTTGAAAACTACACGTCACAAAATTCTCGGAATCGCAGCCGCAGTCGTCGTAGCCGCAGGAATGCCTGCGGCTTCCGCGCTCGCCGCTCCGGCCGCCATCTCACGCGCGCAGGGTGTCGAACTCACCGTCACCGGCGACACGGCCAATGTCCGCAGCGGCCCCAGCACGGCTGACCCGATCATCGGCGTCGCTGCGCAGGGCGCCAAACTCGTCGCCGACGCCAAGACTGCCGACGGCGCCTGGTTCCGCATCACCTTCGAAGGCAAGCAGGGATACGTCTTCGCACAGCTGGTCACGGCCGGCGGTGCTGCAGCCCCAGCTGCCGCTGCTGCCCCGGCCGCCGCTCCGGCCGCCGCTCCGGCCACCGCCCCGGCCGCCGCTCCGGCCGCCGCTCCAGCTGCTGCTGCTGCGGGCCAGAGTGTGAAGGTCACCTCCTCCACACTGAATGTGCGCGCCAAGCCGAGCACCGCCGCGAGCATCCTCGGCCAGCTCACGCAGGGCGAAGCGATCGCAGCAGACGCCAAGACCGCCGATGGAAAGTGGCTGCGCATCACGTTCAAGAGCCAGCAGGCATATGTCTGGGCCGCATACACCACCTTCAGCGCCGCCGCTGCTCCTGCAGCTGCCGCACCCGTTGCGGCGAAGTCGGCCGGCGGCTTTGAAGTCGGCGCACACGTCAACGGCCCCGATCGCCTGGACCTGATGGCCGACACCGGCTTCAAGTGGATCAAGTACCAGGTCGTCGTCGACGGCGGCGCACCAGATCTCGGCGGGCTGCTCGCGCAGTACAAGGGCGCCGGCCTCAAGGTGCTGATCGGCGCCGTCGGCAATCGCGCACGCGCGGACGACGTGAACTATCACAAGGAATTTGCTGGCATCCTCGCCAACATCGCTGCGCAGGGCGCCGACGCGATCGAGGTCTGGAATGAGCCGAACCTTGACCGTGAATACGGCGGCAGCAACAACGGCAAAGTGAACCCGGAGAACTATGCCAACATGCTGCGCGAAGCCTACGGCGCAATCCGAGCCGCAAATCCCAAGACCCTCATAATCTCGGGCGCACCCGCCCCCACTGGCTACTTCGGCGGCAACTGCACGCAGGCCGGCTGCAACGACGATCAGTTCCTTCAGCGCCTCGCCGCAACCGGCGCTGCTGCGTGGATGGACTGTCAGGGCGCGCACTACAACGGCAGCCCGAACCCGCCGGACCTGCGCAGCGGCGGCCCGACGGGCGACCACTACTCGTGGTACCTCTGGGGCACTTTTGACATGACCTACAACGCCCTCGGCGGCAAGGTGCCCGTCTGCTTTACAGAGATGGGCTACGTGACGAAGGACGGCATCGCCGGCTCGCTGCCAGGCGGCTTCTCATGGGGCAACAACATCACCCTCGCGAATCAGGCCGAATGGTCGGCGCGCCTGGTGACACTGCTCAAGCAAAGCAATCGCGCCCGGCTGGCGATCTTCTGGAACTGGAACTTCCGCCAGTTCAACGACGACCCGCAGGCCGGCTACTCGCTGCTGCGCCCGGACGGATCCTGCCCGTCGTGCGCATCGATCAAGACCGCGATCGCGCAGTA